>NZ_JAATOS010000694.1:0-1680 GCF_011806505.1 Salipiger sp. HF18
CGCCTATGTGCTGACCCGCCAGCTTGGCGGCGACGGCACCTTCATGGCGGGGCTGGTGACGGCGCAGACCCTTGCCGCCGTGGCCACGATCCCGCTGATCCTGCTGTCTCTGGGCATCGGCTGAGCGCCGCACCGGCGCCCGCCCGGGCCAGATCGAAGTTCCCTTTATGTTCCCGCCGCGCTATCCTGCCCCCAAACCGGAGCGCAACACGGGGCAGGGCAGGACATGGCTGAGGCCGGGTATCTCGACACGTTGAACGACAACCAGCGCGCCGCCGTCGAATTCGGCGTCGGGGCCGAGGGGCTGCCGCCGCCGCTGCTGGTGATCGCGGGCGCGGGCTCGGGCAAGACCATGACGCTGGCGCATCGGGTGGCACACCTGCTGGTCAACGGCGCCGACCCGCAGCGCATCCTGCTGATGACCTTTTCGCGCCGCGCCGCGACCGAGCTTACCCGGCGGGTCGAGCGCATCACCGCCAAGGCCATGGGCAAGGGAGTGGTGGCCGAGGCGCTGAGCTGGGCCGGGACCTTCCACGCCATCGGCGCCCGCATCCTGCGCGAGCACGCGCTGTCCATCGGGCTGCATCCGGATTTCTCGATCCATGACCGCGAGGACAGCGCCGACCTGATGAACCTCTGCCGCAACGGGCTTGGCTTCTCGTCGACCGAGCGGCGCTTCCCGGCCAAGGGCACCTGCCTCGCGATCTACTCGCGGGCGGTGAACTCGGGCGACCCGCTGGATGAGGTGCTGCGCGACCACTTCCCGTGGTGCGGCGAGTGGGCGGAGGAGCTGAAGCAGCTCTTCGGCGCCTATGTCACCGCCAAGCAGGAGCAGAACGTGCTCGATTACGACGACCTGCTGCTGGCCTGGGCCGAGGTCATGTCGGACGAGGGCTTTGCCGCCCATATCGGCGGGGCGTGGGATCACGTGCTCATCGACGAGTACCAGGACACCAACCGGCTGCAGGCGCGGATCCTCATGGCGTTGAAGCCCGACGGTCGGGGGCTGACCGTGGTCGGCGACGACGCGCAGTCGATCTATGCCTTCCGCGCCGCCACCGTGCGCAACATCCTCGACTTCCCCGACGCCTTCAGCCCGCGCGCCGATGTCATCACGCTCGACCGCAACTACCGCTCGACGCAGCCGATACTGGAGGCGGCGAACGCGGTGATCGGGCTGGCGCGCGAGCGCTACACCAAGAACCTCTGGACCACCCGCGCCTCGGACGCGCGCCCGCGCATCGTCACCGTCGCCGCCGAGGCCGACCAGGCACGCTACTTCGTCGACCGCATCCTCGAGGACCGCGAGACCGGCACCCGGCTCAAGGATCAGGCGGTGCTGTTCCGCACGTCGAGTCATTCTGTGCAGCTCGAGGCCGAGCTGACCCGGCGCAACGTGCCTTACGTCAAGTTCGGCGGGCTGAAGTTTCTCGACAGTGCCCATGTGAAGGACCTGCTGGCGGTGCTTCGGCTGGCGCGCAATCCGCGCGACCGGGTGGCGGGGTTCCGGGTGCTGCAGCTGATGCCGGGGATCGGACCCAAGGCGGCGGGGCGTATCCTCGATGCGCTCGACCTTGCCGCCGATCCGCTCACCGTTCTGCGCGAGATCCCGCCCCCGGCGCGCGCCGCCGCCGACTGGCCCGCCTTTGTCGAGGCCATGGCCGCGCGGGCCGACTGGCC
>NZ_JAATOS010000695.1:0-1675 GCF_011806505.1 Salipiger sp. HF18
GGCCACGGCCTCGAGCAGGGTCTTGTCGCGCACGAAGTGGACGTAGGCGTCGACGGCGAATCTGGTCGCAGGCAGGACGCCCTCGCAGGAGGCGACGTAATCGCGGTCGAGCCCCACCGCCTCGGCCAGCCGCAGCCAGCGACGGATGCCGCCCTCGTTGGTGTCGGTGCCGTCGTGGTCCTCGATCCGCGAGCGCCAGGCACGGCGCAGGTCGGGATCCTCGACGCGGGACATGAAGGCCGCGTCCTTCATCGGGATCGAGTGCTGGTAATAGTAGCGGTTGATCACCCAGGCGCGGACCTGGTCCGGCGTGCAGTCGCCGCCGTGCAGGCGGTGGTGAAACGGGTGCAGGTCGTGATAGCGCTCGGCGCCGATCTGGCGCAGCCGGGCCTCGAAGGCCTCGCGTGTCTGGGTCATGCCGTTACCTCCATTCCGTCCTGACCGATGGTCCATCCCGCCGTTTCCGCCGCGCGGCGCTCCTCCGAGCCGGGGCGGAGGACGGGGTTCGTATTGTTCATGTGGACAAAGACCTTGCGGCCGATCTTCATGTGCTCGAAGGCGGCGATCGAGCCGTCGGCGCCGCTCATCGACATGTGGCCCATGCGGCGCCCGGTCTTCTGTCCGAGACCCGCGCGCACCATTTCGTCGTCGCGCCAGAGCGTGCCGTCGAAGAACACCAGCGCGGCGCCCTCGAGCCTGTGGCGCAGCGCGTCGTTCAGCATCGCGCAGCCGGGGATGTAGAAGGCGGTCTCGTCGCCCGCGCGCAGTTCGACGCCCACGGTCTGTTCGCCCACGAGGTCGGTCTGCACTTCGTCGCCTTCCATGTAGAGCGGCACCTTGCCGGGCACCGCGAAGAGCGTGGCGAAGAGCCCGGGCGCGATCTCGGCGGGCCGCTCCAGCGCCACCTCGGCGCGGGTCACCACCGAGGGGTTCAGGGCCGCGAAGATCGGGTTCACGGCCAGGACCTCGTGGATGCCGGCGGTGGCAAAGAGCGTGAAAGGCTGCATCTCGCGAAGGGTCAGAAGCCCCGCCACGTGGTCGATGTCGCCATTGGTGAGCAGCACCGAGCGCAGCGGCATCTCGCGCAGACCGGTCGGGTGCAGTTCGGGGGTGGTCGCCAGCTGGGCCCGGATGTCGGGCGAGGCGTTCAGGATCGCCCAGTCGGTGCCGTCGGCCGAAACCGCGAGCGAACTCTGGGTCTGCGCCGGGATCTCGCCCGCGCGGGCGAGCCGGCAGTTTTCGCAGCCGCAGTTCCACTGGGGCAGGCCCCCACCGGCTGCGGCTCCGAGAATTCGCGCGCGGAATTGCATCACGTCCTCCCGCGCGCGCGGTCTCAGAACAGGACGCCGTCGTCGTGCTCGGGACCGTACATGTTGATTTCCATGCCGCACTCGATTTCGCGGATTACGGGCTTCGTCCAGGCCATGTGTATCTCCTCCGCTCGATACGTTTGACTCGTGTCAACGCGGCCAGCTTGGCAAAGAGAGGTGGCTGCTGGCTAGCCTTATAATCTAAGAGACCTTGCGACTTTGGTCGGCACGGGGCGGTGTCAGTTGCGACCTTCGGCGGCCTTTTTCAACTCTGCCGAGAACTGGCGGCGCAGCGTGCGACGGATCTCGGCGGCGCGGTTGCGCTTCTCCTCGGTCTCGGTGAGGATCTTGAGCTCGGGCACTTC
>NZ_JAATOS010000696.1:0-1670 GCF_011806505.1 Salipiger sp. HF18
GGCTACGCCCCGCTCGAGGGCGTGGCCGACGAACTGAAGCGTCCCGACGGGTCCCTGCGGCCCGTGTGGGCGCCGCTGATGCGCCACCTTGCCGGGCAGAGCACCGAGAAGCTCGCCCGCGCCTTCGCCCGCGGCGACCAGTACCTGCACGACACCGGGGTCTACTTCCGGCAATACTCCGGCGACGATTCCACCGTGCGCGACTGGCCGCTGAGCCACCTGCCGGTCATCATCGACCGCTCCGAATGGGATGGCCTTGCCGAGGGCATCGTGCAGCGCGCCGAGCTGCTCGAGCGCGTCATGGCCGACCTCTATGGCCGCGGCGACCTCGTGCGCGACGGCTTCCTGCCGGCGGACCTGATCGCGCAGAACCCGGAATGGCTGCGCCCGATGGTGGGCATGCGGCCGCGCTCGGGCAACTTCCTGCATTTCCTCGCCTTCGAGATCGGCCGCTCGCCCGATGGCACGTGGTTCGTTCTGGGCGACCGCACGCAGGCGCCCTCGGGGGCCGGTTTCGCGTTGGAAAACCGCATGGCCACGAGCCGGGTGTTCCACGACGTCTTCCCCAGAAGCAATGTCGAGCGGCTCGCCGGTTTCTTCCGCGGCTTCCGCGACGCGATGAACGGTATGCGCGGGGACCACGGCGGACGGGTCGCGATCCTGACCCCGGGCCAGCACACCGACACCTATTACGAGCACGCCTACATCGCCCGCTACCTCGGCTTCCTGCTGCTGGAATGCGAGGACCTGATGGTGCGCGACGGACGTCTCACCGTGCGCACGATCAACGGGCCCGAGCCGGTCTCGGTGCTCTGGCGGCGCCTCGATTCGCGCTTCGCCGATCCGCTGGAGCTTGACGAGACCTCGGCGCTGGGCACCCCCGGAATGGTCTCGGCGCTGCGCTCCGGGGCGGTCGACATGGTCAACTGCCTTGGCTCCGGCGTGCTCGAGGCACGGGCGCTGATGGCCTTCCTGCCGCGCATCTGCCGCCACCTGATGGGCGAGCCGCTGAAGCTTCCCAACATCGCCACGTGGTGGTGCGGCCAACCGGCCGAGCGCGCCTACGTGCTCGAGAACCTCGAGCGCATGATGATCGGCCCGGCGCTGTCGACCAAGCTGCCCTTCGACATCGACGCCACCACTGCGCTGGGCGGGCGCTTCCGCGGCACCGCGCAGGCTCCGGTCTCCGACTGGATCGGCCGCGAGGGTGCCTCGCTGGTCGGGCAGGAGGCGGTGACGCTCTCGACCACGCCCGCCGCCTGTGCGGGCTGCGGCACGCCGGGCACCCGGGGACCGGGCATCGCCAGAGGCAGCACCGGCAGGCCCCGCGCTGCGGCGGAGGCCGCCTCGGAGGGATCCGCCACCACCACGTGCGGCACCGTGCCCGGCAGATGCGCGGGCTCTCCGATCCAGACGAAGGGCAGCTCGGTCCCGAGCGCCTGCCACGCGGCCTCGGCGAGCTCCGGCCCGATGCCGGAGGGCTCGCCGCAGCTCATCGCGACGGGCGCAGGGCGCGACGTCGTCATTTCTCGACGATGCGGGCGTTGGCGCGCAGCTGGGCGAGATAGCCGTCGGCCATGGCCGAGATGCGCTGGTTGCGCAGGCCCATCTCGACCTGTTGGCGGTCGGCGTCCTCGGACACCGCGGCGGTGCGGCCGCAGAGCATGAGG
>NZ_JAATOS010000697.1:0-1668 GCF_011806505.1 Salipiger sp. HF18
GGGGGCAATGGGGGTGCCAGGCCACTACAAGCTGCTGGCGCGGCTCTTCAACCGCAGCCATGGCTTTCACGACCTGCACCTTTCGGGCAGCGTGCTGGCGGCGCGTCACGCGGTGTCGGTAGACGAGTGGCGCCGGACCTTCCCGCCGACGCTGTGGGAGAATCTCGACGAGCTCAACGGCGCGGGCGGCGGCGATTACCTGCAGCAATGGTTCCCGGGTGACCACGGCTCGGTGGGCGGGGGCGGCGACATCGTGGGGCTGTCGAATATCTCGCTGGCGTGGGTGGCGCGCGACACGGCGCGTCTGGGGGAATACGCGGAGGCCGAGGACATGTCGGTGAGCCTTTGCAACCAGAGCGCCCCGCCGGGGGTCCTTGCGCGGCTGCTGCGGCACAACCCGGTGGACCGGATGGCGCCACATGCGCCGGGGGTGGTGCGGGACGTGTCCGAGGCGGCACGGCTGCGCTGGCGCGATACGAGATCGCGCTACCGGCCGAGGCCTTTGCGCCATCTCGCGACGGATCTGGATGCGCCGGAGCCTTCGGAAGAGGGAATCGCGGTGGCCGCAGGAGGGGCGGCCCAGCCGGAAACAGCGCCGCGCCCGACCTGAACGGGGGCGCGGCGAAGAATCGTCAGCGGGTGCTTTCCGTGAGCCGGCGCTTCACGTAGCCGGTGACCGAGCCGATCATCGTCTCCATGTGCGGCTCTTCGAAGAAGTGGCCCGAGCCCTCGATTTCCTCGTGGGTGATCGTGATGCCCTTCTGTTCCTTCAGCTTGTTGACCAGCGCGGTGGTGTCCGCGGGCGGCGCCACGCGGTCCGAAGTGCCGTTGATGATCAGGCCCGAGGACGGGCAGGGGGCGAGGAACGAGAAATCGTACATGTTCGCGGGCGGCGAGACCGAAACGAATCCGGTGATCTCGGGGCGGCGCATCAGCAGTTGCATGCCGATCCAGGCTCCGAAGCTGAAGCCGGCGACCCAGCAGTGCTTGGAGTTGTTGTTCATCGACTGCAGATAGTCGAGCGCGGAGGCCGCGTCGCTCAGCTCGCCGATGCCCTGGTCGTATTCGCCCTGGCTGCGTCCCACGCCGCGGAAGTTGAACCGCAGAACAGTGAAACCCATATTGTAAAAGGCGTAGTGAAGGTTGTAGACAACCTTGTTGTTCATCGTCCCGCCGAACTGCGGGTGCGGATGGAGGATGATCGCGATCGGTGCGTCTCTGTCCTTCTGGGGGTGGTAGCGGCCTTCAAGACGGCCTTCGGGTCCGGGAAAAATGACCTCGGGCATCGGTGCAATCTGCTCCTCAACGGGTCTCGGGCATAATCTTGACGAAAATGCTAAGAGACCTCAGAACGTTTCTCATGCCCGGCGCCGAAGCCGGGCGGGCTGGATTGCAGATATGCAATCGGTCGGTCAAGGTCAATCGTCAGAGGCTTTCGGAGCGGGAGGTGTGGCATGAAGCTCAGCACGAAGGGGCGCTACGCGATGGTAGCGCTGGCGGATATCGCGATGCAGCCGGACGGAGATCTGGTGACGCTCTCTTCTCTCTCTCCCGGGCAGGACGTGTCGCGTCCCTCTCTCTCTCCTCGTGTCGTCAAGCTGCGGCCTCCCTTTCTTTTTTCCGCGCTTCCGGGCCCGGGGTCCGGCTCACCTCTTGGACGCCCCGCGG
>NZ_JAATOS010000698.1:0-1664 GCF_011806505.1 Salipiger sp. HF18
GCGCATGTCGGGCAACCTCGAGCGCATCGGCGACCTCAGCAAGAACCTCGCCAAGCGCACCGGCGTGCTGGCCCAGATGGCGCCGATCAACGGCTCGACCTCGGCGCTGCGCCGCATGGCCCGCGACGTCGAGATGATGCTGAAGGACGCGCTCGACGCCTACATCAAGCGCGACGAGGCGCTGGCCCGCGACGTGATCGAGCGCGACGCCGACGTGGACCAGATGTACAACACGCTGTTCCGCGAGTTCCTGACCTTCATGCTCGAGGACCCGCGCAACATCACCTCGTGCATGCACCTGCATTTCATCGCCAAGAACATCGAGCGCATGGGCGACCATGTGACCTCGATCGCCGAACAGGTGGTGTTCCTGCTTACGGGCGAGATGCCCGACGAGGCGCGCGTGAAGGGGGACCGGACCTCGTCCGATCCCGCCCTGAGCGCGAACCTCGAAAAGGAGTAAGCCCATGCCGGCCGATCAGCCCACCGTTCTGGTCGTCGAGGACGAGGCGGCGCAGCGCGAAGTGCTGCGCTACAATCTCGAAGCCGAGGGTTTCCGCGTGGCAGCCGCCGGCAACGGCGAAGAGGCGCTGATGATGATGGACGAGGAGTCGCCCGACGTCATCGTGCTCGACTGGATGCTGCCAAACCTCTCGGGCATCGAGGTCTGTCGCCAGATCAAGACCCGCCCCGAGACCCGCGGCGTGCCCGTCATCATGCTCTCGGCCCGGTCCGAGGAAGTGGACCGGATACGCGGCCTCGAGACCGGCGCCGACGATTACGTGGTGAAGCCCTACAGCCTGCGAGAGCTGATGGCGCGGGTGCGCGCGCAGCTGCGCCGGGCCCGTCCCGCCGCCGCCGGGCTGCGGCTCGAGTACGAGGACATCGTGCTCGACGCCGAGACCCACCGGGTCACCCGCGACGGGCAGGAGCTGAAGCTCGGTCCGACCGAGTTCCGGCTGCTCTCGACCTTCATGGAAAAGCCCGGCCGGGTCTGGTCGCGCGAGCAGCTGCTCGACCGCGTCTGGGGCCGCGACATCTACGTGGACACACGCACCGTCGACGTCCACATCGGGCGGCTGCGCAAGGCGCTCGGGGTGCACGGCGGCGGCGACCCGCTCCGCACCGTCCGCGGCGCCGGCTACGCGCTGGGGTGATCCAACCGTCCGGGCCTGTGCGGCCCGGCGGACGCTCCGGGGCATCTCCCGCACCGGTGGATTGCACGCCGGGCAGCGGGATGGTCGGCTACATGCCCGCCCCGGCAGTTAAAATCATTGCCAAGCCCCAGAAACTGATGCCCGTGCCAAGCCCGAAGATCGCTCACGTGCCGTGTCCCGCGGCAGCAGATCTGGCTCAGGCCTTCCAAGGTGCCCGCCGCAAGGGGCGTACTCCTGACGCTTTGCACCTCGCGAGGTGAAGGCTGTCGCGCTGCGGGGGCTGTCACTTCTTCGATTTCTTCTTTTTCTTCTTTGACTTGCCGGATGTCTTTGCCGCGGCTTTCGCGGCCTTTGCGTCCTTGCTTTTCGGCTTGCCGTCCCTGGCTTTGGCCTTGGCGCCCGTCTTCTTGGATTCCTTGTCCTTGGCTCGCGTCTTCTTGGATTTCTTTGATTTCTTGGACTTGGCGGACGTCTTGTCCTTGGCATCGCCCGCCGCCGTCTTCTCGG
>NZ_JAATOS010000699.1:0-1661 GCF_011806505.1 Salipiger sp. HF18
CGCAGGCGCTGCTCACCATGCTGGGCGCGCTCGACGAAACCGGACGGATCACCGAGCATGGCAAGATCCTCGCCAAGCTGCCGCTGCATCCGCGTCTGGGCCACATGCTGACGCTGGCGGGACCGCGCGCCGCGGATCTCGCGGCACTGCTGGCGGATCGCGACCCGCTGGTCGGGGCGCCCTCGGATCTTACGCTGCGGCTCGAGGCGATGACCGACCTGCGCCGCTTTACCGAGAGCCGCCCGCACCAGGTCAACCGCGCCGCGCTCGAGCGCATCCGAACCGAGGCCAGACGCCTGCGCCGGCAGGCCCCGCGCGACGCCGGCCGTGGCTACGGGGACCTCGGCCCCGCCGCCATGGCGGCGCTGGCCTACCCCGACCGCATCGGCCTGCGCCGCAAGGGCGACGCGCCGCGCTTCCAGCTCTCGGGCGGCAAGGGCGCGGTGCTCGAGCCTTCGGACCCGCTCGCCTCGGCCCGGCTGATCGTGGTGACCGACACCGACGGCAACCCGCGCGAGGCCCGCATCCGGCAGGCGGTCCAGATCACCGAGAGTGAGCTGCGCGACCTCTTCCCCGAGACGATCCGCTGGCAGGACAGCTGCCACTGGTCCAAACGCGACCGCCGCGTCGTGGCGCGACAGCAGGAAAGGCTCGGCGCCATCGCGCTCGACGACCGCGCGTGGAAGGATGCCCCGTCCGAGGCCATGGCCCGCGCCATGCTCGAAGGCGTGCGCGAGCTCGGCCTGTCCCTGACCGACGCCGCGCGGCGCTTCTGCGCCCGGGCCGAGATCGGGCGCGAGGGCGGGCTCGACCTGCCCGACATGCGCGAGCCCGCGCTGCTCGAGACGCTCGAGGACTGGCTGCTGCCCTATATCGAGGTCGTGAGGAGTGCCGAGGACTGGAAGCGCTTCGATCCGCTGCCCGCGCTGCGCGCGCGTCTTGACTGGGCGCAGCAGCAGGCGCTCGATGCAGCGGTGCCGGGCAAGTTCACCACCCCGCTCGGGCGCGAGATCGCCATCGACTATTCCGGAGAGCACCCCGAGATCGCTCTGCGCCTGCAGGAGATGTTCGGTCAGCGCACCCATCCGATGGTGGGACGCAGGCCGCTGCGGGTCACGCTGCTCTCGCCCGCCCGGCGCCCGGTGCAGACCACGATGGACCTGCCCGGCTTCTGGGATGGCTCCTACGCCGATGTGCGCAAGGACATGAAGGCGCAGTACCCGCGCCACCCCTGGCCCGAGGACCCGCGCGAGGCGGACCCGACCCTGCGCGCCAAGCCGCGGGGGCAGTGAGGGGCGCTGCCCCTCTGCGGCTGGCGCCGCATTCACCCCGGGATATTTTCGGCCAATAGAAGCTGCGGACGAGGCGCGGGGGGGCTCACTCCCACCACGGCCCGTGCGGGCGATCCTCGCCGTCGACGCGGTCAAACCCGTGCCGCCCAAAGAAGTCGCGCTGCGCCTGGATGAGGTTTGCCGTGCCCTCGGGGCGGCGCATGGTGTCCCAGAACGCCAGCGCCGAGGCGAGCACCGGCAGCGGGAAACCCGCCGCGACCGAGGCCGCGACGACGCAGCGCAGTGCCGGGATACCCGCCTCGAAGATCGCCCCGAAGCGCGGCGCCAGCACCAGCTGGTCGAGCGGCGGGCCCTCGCGGAAGGCCTCCG
>NZ_JAATOS010000700.1:0-1657 GCF_011806505.1 Salipiger sp. HF18
GACCTGCGCCACGAGGAGATGGCGCGTGGCCAGGCCGAGCGCCTGATGCCGATGCTCGAGGAAATGCTGCGGGCCGCCGGCCTCGGCTGGGACGATCTCGACGCGCTCGGGGTCTGCACCGGCCCCGGCAACTTCACCGGCATCCGCATCTCGGTCGCCGCCGCCCGCGGGCTGGCGCTGGCGCTGGGCATCCCCGCCGTGGGGGTCAGCGCCACCGAGGCGACCGTGCTGGATGCCCCGCGCCCCGTCGCGGCGGCGATCTTTGGCACGCGGCGGATGTCCTACCTCCAGCAGTTCACCGATCAGGGCGCCGCGCCGGTGCAGCCGGTCCCCGAGGGGCAGGAGATCTCCGATCTCGCCGCGGGCGTGCCGGTGCTGAGCTACACGCTGCCCTTCGGCGCCCCGTCCTGCCCGCTGGTCGAGGCGGTGGCCCGGATCGCCGCGGCGCACTTCCGCGACCCGGATCTCGCCCGGCCGACGCCGCTCTACGTGCGGCCCGCCGATGCCGCCCCATCGCGCGAGGCGCCGCCGGCGATCCTGTCGTGACCGCCGCCGAACTTGCGGCAATCGCGGCCCGCGCCTACCGCCACATGTCCCCGTGGTCCGAGGCGGATTTCGCGTCGACTCTGGACCAGCCCGCGACGTTGCTCTGTGCCGCCGAAGGCGCCTTCGTGCTGGGCCGCGTGGTGGTGGACGAGGCCGAGATCCTCGCGCTGGCCACCGATCCCGGCCGCCAGCGCTCGGGCGCCGGGCGCGCCGTCCTGGCGCGCTTCGAAACGCAGGCGCGGGCCCGTGGCGCGGTATCGGTCTTCCTCGAGGTGGCGGCGGAAAACACACCCGCCACAGGCTTTTACACCGCCTGCGGATACCGCATGACGGGTCTCCGCAAGGGCTACTACAAGCGCCCCGACGGCAGCCGCGACGATGCGCTGCTCATGTCGAAGGCGCTGACCTGAGGTCAGGTCCGGACCAGCCGAAACCGTTCGTCGCGCGAAACAAAAACCGGTTGACCCACTGCGTTCCCAACGCCTTAATCAGGCATGATCTGGATGGATCGGACAAAATGAGCGGCGCGCGCAATTGCGCTGCCACCACTTGGGAGCAAGCGATGACCCTGATGACGAAATTCCTCGGCGCGAGCGCCGCGCTGGCGCTGACCGCAGGCGCCGCGCTGGCCGATCCTGCGCTGATCTACGATCTCGGCGGCAAGTTCGACAAGTCGTTCAACGAGGCGGCCTACACCGGCGCCGAAGCCTATGCCAAGGAAACCGGCGGCTCCTACCGGGACATCGAACTGCAGTCCGAAGCCCAGCGTGAGCAGGCGCTGCGCCGCTTCGCCGAGGCCGGCTTCAACCCCGTCGTCTCGACCGGCTTCTCCATGTCCACGCCCATCGCCTCGGTCGCGGCCGACTACCCGGACACCAAGTTCGTTACCATCGACGGCTTCGTGAGCCCCGACGAGCACCCGAACGTGCTCTCGATCCTCTTCGCCGAGCACGAGGGTTCGTATCTCGTCGGCATGATGGCCGCCATGGCCTCCAAGACCGGCACCGTCGGCTTCGTCGGCGGCATGGACGTGCCGCTGATCCGCAAGTTCGCCTGCGGCTACGCGCAGGGCGCGCTGGCCGTGAACCCCGATCTCAAGGTGATCTCGAAC
>NZ_JAATOS010000701.1:0-1655 GCF_011806505.1 Salipiger sp. HF18
CTGCACGAGGCCATCGGCGACCAGCTGACCTGCGTCTTCGTCGACCACGGCCTGCTGCGCCTGAACGAGGCCGAGCAGGTGGTGTCGATGTTCCGCGACAACTACAACCTGAACCTCATCCACGCCGACGAGTCCGACCTCTTCCTTGGCGCGCTCGAAGGCGTCTCGGACCCCGAGACGAAGCGCAAGACCATCGGCAAGCTCTTCATCGACGTGTTCCAGAAATACGCCGACCAGATCGAAGGTGCCGAGTTCCTCGCGCAGGGCACTCTCTACCCGGACGTGATCGAGAGCGTCAGCTTCTCCGGCGGCCCCTCGGTCACCATCAAGTCGCACCACAACGTGGGCGGCCTGCCCGAGAAGATGGGCCTCAAGCTGGTCGAGCCGCTGCGCGAGCTCTTCAAGGACGAAGTCCGCGCGCTGGGTCACGAGCTCGGCCTGCCCGCGAGCTTCATCGGCCGCCATCCGTTCCCCGGGCCGGGTCTCGCGATCCGCTGCCCCGGCGAGATCACCCGCGACAAGCTCGAGATCCTGCGCAAGGCGGATGCGGTCTACATCGACCAGATACGCAAGCACGGGCTCTACGACGAGATCTGGCAGGCCTTCGCGGCGATCCTGCCGATGCGCACCGTGGGCGTGATGGGCGACGGCCGCACCTACGACTACGCGCTGGCGCTGCGTGCGGTGACCTCGGTCGACGGCATGACGGCGGATTACTACCCGTTCACCCACGAGTTCCTGGGCGAGACCTCGACCCGGATCATCAACGAAGTGAAGGGCATCAATCGCGTCTTCTACGACTGCACCTCGAAGCCGCCGGGGACCATCGAGCTCGAGTGATCCCCGGTCGCCCGAGACCGTTTGCATACAATCGAATGAATTCGGCCCCGCACCCATGGTGCGGGGCTTGTGCTTTGGCGCCTTCCGACGCAAAGTCGCGCCGCTCCGGCCGGTCTGGCGGTCAGGACAACGCCGAGGAGTCCCCCATGCCCCAGATCCGTCCGATCCGCCCCGCCCACGGGAGCCGTATCGCATGAGCCAGACCCTCAAGGCCGTGCTCTGGATGTCCGGGGCCATCGTGTCGTTCACCACCATGGCGGTCGCAGGGCGCGAGGTCAGCCTCGACCTCGATACGTTCGAGATCATGCTCTACCGCTCGCTGATCGGCGTGGTGATCGTGGTCACGCTGCTGATCGCCACCGGCCAGACCGGGCAGGTCACCAGGCGCCGGCTCGGGCTGCACCTGGCGCGCAACCTGTGCCATTTCGCCGGTCAGAACCTGTGGTTCTTCGCCGTCGCCGCCATTCCGATCGCGCAGGTCTTCGCGCTCGAGTTCACTTCGCCGCTCTGGGTCATCGTGCTGTCGCCCTTCGTGCTGGGCGAGAAGCTGACGCCGACGCGGGCGCTGGCCGCGGTGCTGGGCTTCGTCGGCATCCTCGTGGTGGCGCGCCCCAGCCCCGAAACCATCAACCCGGGCCTCATCGCCGCAGCGCTGGCCGCCATCGGCTTCGCGGGCTCGGCGGTGACCACGCGCCGGCTCACCCGGACCGAGACCACCGTCTGCATCCTGTTCTGGCTCACCGTCATGCAATCCGTCTTCGGCCTCGTCTGCGCAAGCATCGACGGCGACATCGCCTTCCCCGCGGCGACGAGCT
>NZ_JAATOS010000070.1:0-14595 GCF_011806505.1 Salipiger sp. HF18
GAGGACGCCCGCCGCCTGATGGCGCACCAGCAGAAGGTGCTGCACACGCTCGAGGCCGAGATGGCCGCCGCCGGCATCGACATCGTGCCCACGGCCGAGCTTACCGACGAGGACCGCGCCCACGTCGAGACCGAGTTCCTGAGCCAGGTCTTCCCGGTGCTGTCGCCGCTGGCCATCGACCCGGCGCACCCGTTCCCCTTCATCGCCAACATGGGCTACTGTCTCGCGATCACGCTGGAGCGCAAGAAGGACCGCCGCTCGCGCAACGCGCTGCTGCCGATCCCGCACCAGGTCGCCCGCTTCATGGCGCTGCCCGCCCCCGACGGCCAGAACCGCTTCATCTATCTCGAGCACGTGCTGCTGCTGCACATCGAGAGCCTGTTCCCCGGCTACCGGATCAAGGATCACTTCGGCTTCCGCGTGCTGCGCGACAGCGACCTCGAAGTCGAGGAAGAGGCCGAGGATCTCGTGCGCGAGTTCGAGGTGGCGCTGAAGCGCCGCCGCCGGGGCGAGGTCGTGCGCCTCACCGTCACCACCGGCGCGCCGCAGGGCCTGCGCGACATCGTGCAGCGCGAGCTGCACGTGCAGGACGACGAGGTCATCGAGCTCGACGGCATGATCGGCATCGCCGACCTCAAGGAGCTGGTGCTCGACAACCGTCCCGACCTGCTCTGGCCCACGTTCACGCCGCGCGTGCCCGAGCGGGTGCAGGACCACGAGGGCAACATGTTCGCGGCCATCGCGCAGAAGGACATGCTGCTGCACCATCCCTACGAGACCTTCGACATGGTGGTGCGCTTCCTGCAGCAGGCGGCGCTGGATCCCAACGTCGTGGCGATCAAGCAGACGCTCTACCGCACCTCGCGCAACTCGCCCATCGTCGAGGCGCTTTGCGAGGCTGCCGAGGAAGGCAAGTCGGTCACCGCGCTGGTCGAGCTCAAGGCGCGCTTCGACGAGGCTGCCAACATCCGCCAGTCGCGGCGGCTGGAGCGTTCGGGCGCCCACGTGGTCTATGGCTTCCTCGACTGGAAGACCCACGCCAAGATCAGCCAGGTGGTGCGCCGCGAGGGCGACAAGCTGGTGACCTACACCCACTGGGGCACCGGCAATTACCACCCGATTACCGCGAAGATCTACACCGACCTGTCGTTCTTCACCTGCGATGCAGCGCTTGGCCGCGACGCCGCGAAGATCTTCAACTACCTCTCGGGCTACGCCCAGCCGGAAGGGCTCGAGAAGCTGGTGATCTCGCCGCATTCGCTGAAGCCGAAGATGCTCGAGCTGATCGCCGCCGAGGCCGAGCACGCCCGTGCCGGCCGTCCCGCGAAGATCTGGCTCAAGATGAACTCGCTCATCGAGCCCGACATGATCGATGCGCTCTATGCCGCCAGCCAGGCGGGCGTCGAGATCGACTGCGTGATCCGCGGCATCTGCGGCCTCAAGCCCGGCGTGAAGGGCCTGTCCGAGAACATCCGGGTGAAGTCCATCATCGGCCGCTTCCTCGAACACTCGCGGATCATCTGCTTCGGCAACGGCCACGGGCTGCCGCACAAGAAGGCGCGGGTGTTCATCTCCTCCGCCGACTGGATGGGGCGCAACCTCAACCGCCGGGTCGAGACCGGCGTCGAGATCGAGAACCCCACGGTCAAGGCGCAGATCGTCAGCCAGGTGATGGCAGCGAATCTCGCTGACAACATGCAGAGCTGGGTCATGGAGCCCTCGGGCAAGTTCACCCGGCACCCGGTGCCCGAGGATGCGACACCCTTCAGCTGCCACCGCTTCTTCATGGAGAACCCGTCGCTGTCGGGCCGCGGTTCGGCCGGCGCCAGCGACGTGCCCAGCCTCACGCACAGCGAGGACTGACCCTTGCGTCCCGGGCCGCTCGCGCCCCGGGATTTGCTCCCGCAGCCACCGGCTGGCGCCCAGAAACCGCCACGAAATGACCGCGGCAGCGCCCCGGTCACTTAAGCGGTTCGCAACACCGAATTGGCAAGAGTCTAGGTCGCACTTGGGGGCAAGTGGCGCGGGCCGTGCTGTATCCCGAATTCGATACGGTCCCGCGGACCGGCTGAATCGCCGGATCGGATGCCCCTCGAGTCCGGGGCCGACCGCGCGAACGGCGCGTCCCTCCCCGAACAGGCAGACCCATGTCCAGCATCCTCACAAACGACAGCGCGTCGATCGCGCTGATGACGCTTCAGTCCATCAATTCCAACATCGCCGACGTGCAGAGCGAGATCTCGACCGGGCGCAAGGTCGCCGGGGCCGACGACAACGCCGCCGTCTGGGCCATCGCCAAGACCATGGAGGCCGACGTGCTCGGCTACCGAAAGGTCTCGGACAGCCTCGCGCTCGGAGGCTCGACCCTGAGCGTGGCGCGCAACGCGGCAGAAACGATCACCGACCTTCTCACCGAGATTAAGGGCCACGTGGTCACCGCGCAGGGCGAGAACGTCGACCGCAGCAAGATCCAGGCGAACATCGGCGCACTGCGCGACCAGATCGCCGCCGTGGTCGGTGCGGCGCAGTTCAACGGCATGAACCTCCTGCAGAACACCGAGGCCACCGAGGGCAGCGGCAGCGAGGCGGTGCTCGGCTTCCTGCAGCGCGACGCCTCCGGGGTCCGCGGCGTCGACATCGCCATCACCAAGCGCGATCTCGGCCAGGGCGCGGGGGCCATCTCGGCCTCGGGCGGCACCTATGCCGCCGCCGTCGCCAGCGCCACGCTTAACGCCACCCAGTCCGGCACGCTCAATGCCAGCGCCGTGACGGTCACCGCGGGCATGGCCTTCTCGCTCAACATCTTCGGCACCGACGCGGATGATTCGACCTTCACCCAGGCCGACCTGCGCTTCACCACCGCCGCCAGCGAGACCCGCGCCGAGATGACCAACGCGCCGATCTTCTACGTGGCGCGCGATGGCGACACGACCTCGGACGTCATGACACAGCTCGTGCGCCGGTTCGAAAGCTACGCCGCGCAGAACGACATCGACGAATCGGTGCTCTCGATGACCGCCTCGGGCAGTTCCATCAGCATAAGCTCCGGCGTCACCGACGGCACCGACACCATCGCCGTGAGCCTCAACACCCTGACCGCGGACGCCGGCAACACCGTCGGCGGCGGGCTCGAGCTGCTCTCGGGCTTCGACGTCACCACCACCAGCGGCGCCTCCGACGCGCTCAGCCAGATCGAAGGGCTGCTCACCACCGCCACCGATGCCGCCGCCGGTTTCGGCTCGGACCAGAATCGGCTCGAGACCCAGACCGCCTTCAACGGCAAGCTCACCGACGCGATGCGGGCCGGTATCGGCACACTCGTGGACGCGGATCTCGAGGAAAGCTCGGCACGGCTTCAGGCCCTCCAGGTGCAGCAACAGCTTGCCATTCAGGCACTGTCGATCGCCAATGGCTCGCCACGGGCGCTTCTCGGCCTCTTCCGCTGACGCAGCAGCCGACGCGGCGGAAGCTCTGGCGGAACCCCATCGGAAGCACTTTCGCCCGACTGGGTTCGCGTGGTAGAGGAGTCGCGCAGAAAAGCCGAGGAAGCACATGGACGGACAAGGCGACTCCGCCCAGAGCGACTGGGGCCCGTTCGGGCGCCCGCTCTTCGACGATCCGCAGGCGCGGCGCTTGTCGCGCGTCGGAGTCGTGGACATCGGATCGAATTCGGTTCGGTTGGTGGTCTTCGACGGCGCGGCGCGCAGCCCGGCGTATTTCTACAATGAAAAGATCATGTGCGGCCTCGGCGCGGGCATGCCCGAGACCGGGCGCCTGAACCCCGAGGGCAAGGAACGTGCCCTTGCCGCGCTGGCGCGGTTCAACACGCTCGCCCGCGGCATGGACCTGCCGCCGCTGACCACCGTCGCAACCGCCGCCATGCGCGAGGCCGAGGACGGCCCCGCCTTCCGCGCCGAGATCGAGCAGAAGACCGGGCTCAAGGTCTGGGTCATCGACGGCGAGGAAGAGGCCCGGCTCTCGGCGCAGGGCGTGCTGCTGGGCTGGCCCGGCGCCAACGGCCTGATCTGCGACATCGGCGGCTCGTCGATGGAGCTGGCCGAGCTCTCCGACGGCCAGGTCGGGCGGCGGGTGACCTCTCCGCTGGGACCGCTGCGCTTCAAGGATCTCGAGGGCGGCAAGAAGGCCCGCGAGAAGCACATCCGCAAGAGCATGGCCAAGCTCACCGAGAAGATCGACACCACCGGCTCGCGCCTGTTCCTCGTCGGCGGCTCGTGGCGCGCCATCGCGCGCATCGACATGGAGCGGCGCAACTACCCGCTGCACGTCCTCCACGAGTACCGCATGGACACCGCCGCGGTCGAGGAAACGCTGAAGTTCATCGAACGCGCCGATCTCGAGACCCTGCGCAACGCCTGCTCGATTTCCGCCGCCCGCATGAGCCTCGTGCCCTACGCCTCCGAGGTGCTGGGCGTGCTGCTCGAGACCTACCAGCCGTCCGAGATCGCCATCTCCTCCTACGGGATCCGCGAGGGCCTGCTCTACGAGCAGATGCCGCAGATGCTGCGCGACCGCGATCCGCTGGTCGAGGCCTGCCGCTTCTCCGAGGCCAAGGACGCCCGCCTGCCCGGCTTCGGCAAGACGCTTTACAAGTTCGTGCTGCCGCTCTTCGCGACGTCCGGCGAGGCCCGGCTGCGCCTCGTCAAGGCCGCCTGCCTGCTGCACGACGTCAGCTGGCGCGCCCACCCGGACTACCGGGCGCAGACCTGCTTCGACAACGCCACCCGCGCCAACCTCGGCGGGCTCGGCCACCCCGAGCGGGTGTTCCTCGGGCTCGCCCTGCTGCACCGCTACAAGAACAAGCGCGAGGGCACCGGGTTCGAGGATTTCTACTCGCTCATCGACGAGGCGGAACAGCGCGAGGCCGAGGTGCTCGGCAAGGCGATGCGCTTCGGCTCCATGCTGTGGATGTCCGACGCCAAGAAGGAAGACGGGGCGGATCTCGACTGGAACCCCGAGACGCGCAGCCTCGTGCTTAACCTGACCGCCGAGGCGGCCCCGCTCTACGGCGAGGTGGCCGAGGCCCGGTTCAACTCTCTGGCGCGGGCGCTGGACGCGGAAGAGGTCCGGGTGGAACTGGCACCGGCCTGAGGCCGGTCGTGCGGCGACGCTAGAGTTCGATCTCGGACCCGTCGGAGGGGCTGTCGAAGGGCGACGGCGCCTCTTCCTCCTCCTCGCCCGGCAACCGCTTGCGCAGGATGATGTCGCCATTGGGCAGCATCTCGGGCGGATGGTAGTCCGACCAGTCCCGCACCTTCCCCATGAGCTCGTGCAGGGCCGGCCCCATCTCCTCGGCGAAGCTGCGCAGCGCCGGCTGCATCTCGCCGGCAAGATCCTCGAGCCCGCGCAGCGCCGGGTCGAGCTCGTCCATCAGGCCGCGCAGGAACATCTCCGCCCCGCGCTTCATCAGCCCGTCTTCCTCGGCAGGCGCCCCGGTCTCGGGCGCCTCCTCGACCTGTGCGACAGCCAGGCCCGCGCCGGATCCGGCGACAAGGGCGGTGGAGAGGATCAGGGCAGCGATGCGTCTCATGCCCCCAATATAGGCACAGAGCGTCTCCCGTTTAAGACGATTCGTCGCGCAACACGTCCGGGGGCCGCTTTCCGCCGCCCCCCGCAACGCGCCAAGAAGGCCTAGAGCAGGTTCGTGCGATAGAGCCGGATCTTCAGCGAGCCATGTGCCACCGGTGGTCCCGGCGGCAGGAACGGCAGCCCGGTCGCCCGCGCCAGCCCCGCCTCCGGCGTCACCAGACCCACGCGCCAGCCGCGGAAACGCTCCTTGAGCACATCGCCAAGGCTCCGGTGCAACGCGTGAAGCGGCCCCGGCTTGCCGATCCGCGCGCCCCAGGGCGGGTTCACGATGACCAGCCCCGGTCCCCCCTCGGGCCGCTCCAGCGCGCTGACCGGCTGGCAGGCAAACACCGCCGTGCCGTCGACGCCCGCCCGCTGCGCGTTGGCGCCCGCCATGCGCACCGCCCCCGCGTCGCGATCGTAGCCCCGGAACAGCAGCCCGGTCTCGCGCCGCGCGGCACCGCGCTTCATCGCCTCCCACGCAGCCGCATCGAAGCTCGCCAGACGCTCGAAATCGAACTGACGCGTCCGCCCCGGCAACAGGCCCATGGCGATCTCCGCCGCCTCCAGCACGAAGGTGCCCGAGCCGCACATCGGGTCGATCACCGGCTCTTCGCCGGTGTCCCCGCCCTCGCGCAGGAACATCGCCGCCAGCGTCTCGCGCATCGGCGCCTTGCCGACCTCTTCCTTGTGCCCCCGCCGGTGCAGCGGCTCGCCCGAAGTGTCGACCGAGAAGCTCACGAGGTTCTCCTCGATCCGCACCAGAAGCCGCACCCCGTCATCGCTGACCGGCGCGCCCAGCGTCTCGGAAATCGCCCGTTCGACTCGCTCCCTTGCGGCGCCGCCGTGATAGATCCTGGACTTCCGGCTGATCGCCTCGACCCGCACGCCCTGGTCCGGGCGCAGCACCTCGCCCCACGGGAACTTGCGCGCCCGCTTGTCGAGCTGCGCGAGATGCACCGCCGGGAAGCCGCCGATCCGCGCCAGCACCCGCGCCGCGCCGCGCAGCACCAGGTTGGCACGCCAGACGTCGGGCCAGCCGCCGTCGAAGGCCACCCCGCCCGCATCCGGCCGCAACGGCCCGAAGCCCGCGGCCTTGGCCTCGCCCACCAGCGTCGTCTCCAGCCCCGGCGCGCAGGCCAGGAATATCTCGAATCTCTCGTCCATCCGGCCCGAATAGCGCCTTTGGACCATCGCGACGAGTCCGTCCCTTCATCTTGCCCGACAAACTCCGGGGGAGCCGCGCAGCGGCGGGGGCAGAGCCCCCTGCCACGCCCATTCCCCCTTCCATAGCCACGGATTCCGCGCCATAAGCGGGCCATGCTTAAGACCCGCATCATACCCTGTCTCGATGTCGCCGACGGCCGCGTGGTCAAGGGCGTCAATTTCGTCGACCTGCGCGATGCGGGAGACCCCGTCGATGCCGCCCGCGCCTACGATGCCGCCGGCGCCGACGAGATCACCTTCCTCGACATCCACGCCACCCACGAAAACCGCGGCACCATGTTCGACGTGGTAACCCGCACCGCCGAGCAATGCTTCATCCCGCTCACCGTGGGCGGCGGCGTGCGCACCGTGGCGGATGTCCGGGCCCTGCTGCTCGCGGGTGCCGACAAGGTCAGCTTCAACTCCGCCGCCGTCGCCAATCCCGACGTGGTGGCCGAGGCCGCGGACCATTTCGGCTCGCAATGCATCGTGGTTGCGATCGACGCAAAGACCGTCGAACCCGGCCGCTGGGAGATCTTCACCCACGGCGGCCGCCGCCCCACCGGCATCGACGCGGTGGCGTTCGCCCGCACCGTCGCCGCCAGGGGCGCGGGCGAGATCCTGCTGACCTCGATGGACCGCGACGGCACCAAGTCCGGCTTCAACATTCCCCTCACCCGCGCCATCGCCGACGCGGTGGACGTGCCGGTGATCGCCTCCGGCGGCGTCGGCACGCTCGACCATCTGGTCGAGGGCGTGACCGAGGGCCATGCCTCGGCGGTGCTCGCCGCCTCGATCTTCCACTTCGGCGAATACTCGATCCAGCAGGCCAAGGCCCACATGGCCGCCGCCGGCATCCCGGTGAGGCCCGCATGACCCTCGAAGAGCTCGAACAGATCGTCGCCACACGCGCCAACGCCTCGCCCGACGAGAGCTGGACCGCGAAGCTGCTCGCCAAGGGCCCCGAGAAATGCGCCGAGAAATTCGGCGAAGAGGCCATCGAGGCCATCATCGAGGCCACCAGGGGCGACCGCGACCGCCTGACCTCCGAGGCCGCCGACGTACTCTTCCACCTGCTCGTGATGCTGCGCGCCCGCGACGTGTCTCTGGCCGAGGTCATGACCGAACTGGCGCGCCGCCAGAGGCAGTCGGGCATCGCCGAGAAGGCCTCGCGCCAGGGCTGACGGACCGCCCGAAAGGGTACAGCCCCACCTTCCAGTCCGGATCAAGTGAATCAGCGAGCGCCCTGCGGGACGGCGGGCGGGGCGATGTTCCCGAAGGGGACGAGCGGCGCGCGTCGTCACAGCTTCGACGAGATCACCCCGGTATTGAACCCACCCATGCGCAATTCGCCGTGCAGCCGCTGGTACTCGATCTTCGGGCAGCGGTTCATCACAACGTCGATGCCCCGGGCCTCGGCGCGCGCGGCTGCCTCGGCGTTCTCGACCCCGATCTGCATCCACACCGTCCGCAGCCCCGGCAGGTGCTCGACCGCCTCATCGACCAGCGGGCCCACCGCCTCGGAACGACGGAAGAGGTCGAGCATGTCGACCTCCGGCGGAAGCTCCGCGATACTGCTGCGTACGGTCTCCCCGAAAAGCTGCGCCCCGGCATGGCCCGGGTTGACCCCGATCACGCGAAAACCGCGCTGGCTCAGGTAGCGCGCCACGTAGTAGCTCGGGCGCACCGGGTTAAGCGACACGCCCACGACGGCGATCACCCTGGTGCGCCGTAGGATCTCTTTCAGGAAGGTATCCGAATATCTCATGCGCCCACCCTATTGCGATTCAGGGGAGGCCCGAAAGGTGCCCGATCGGCCCGGCGCAAAGAAAAAGCGCCCAAGGAAAACCTTGGGCGCAAGTGCGGAACGAGGGACAGTGAAGGCTTCGCGGAGGTTCCGTATCCGCGATCCTGATAGGGATATGGGCGCAAAAGACACAATTGAAAGCCCCCTCAAGGAAGCGTGAACAAAAATCTTGACGCCACATCGAAAAGCCGCCCTGCGGCGGCGGATCACTCCGCCGCCTGCTTCGCGCCCCCGAGCAGGCTCCAGAGCCGCATCGGCGTGAAGGGCATGTCGACCTGCCGGATGCCCAGCGGCCAGAGCGCACCCTCCCCCGCGTTGGACACCGCCGCGAGCGCACCGACGGTGCCCGCCTCGCCGCAGCCCTTCATCCCCATCGGGTTGCCGGTCGAGGGCACGGGCTCCACGTCGAACTTGATCCACGGCATGTCATAGGCGCGCGGCAGGGCGTAATCCATGAAGGTCGCCGACAGAAGCTGGCCATCCTCGTCGAACACCGTCTGCTCGCAAAGCGCCTGACCCAGCCCCTGCGCGACACCGCCATGGACCTGCCCCTCGGCCAGCATCGGGTTGATGAGGTTTCCGAAATCGTCGACGACGGTGTATCTCACCACCTCCGCCACGCCGGTCTCGCGGTCGATCTCGATCTCGGCAAAATGCGCCCCGTTGGGATAGGAGCGCGCCTGGATCTTGTCGCGCACCGACCAGGTCAGCAGGTCCTCTCGCCCCTTTTCCCGCGCCAGCGCCGCGGTCTCGAGCATGGTCGGCGTCAGGTTCGAGCCCTCGGCCCGGAACCGCTCGTCGTCGAAGCGCACCTCGCCGGGCTCCACCCCCATCTCCTCGGCGAGGAAGGCCGAGAAGCCCTCGACCATCGCCGCAACCGCGGTGAGCGTCACGTTGGCCTGCGTCGTCACCGAGCGCGAGCCGCCGGTGCCGCCGCCCTGCGCGATCAGGTCGCTGTCGCCCTGCACGAAGACGATCTTGTCGAAGGGGATGCCGGTGTGGTCGCTCAGGAACTTGGCGAACACCGTCTCGTGCCCCTGCCCGTTCGACTGGGTGCCCACGTAGATCCGCGCGCCGCCGTCTTCGGTGAACTCGACCTTCACCCCCTCGGACGGGTCGCCGAGGATGGATTCGATGTAGAAGCACAGTCCCAGCCCGCGCAGCTTGCCCTCGGCCTCGCTGGCCGCCCGCCGCGCCGCGAAGCCCGCAACGTCGGCATCCGCGATGGCGTGGTCGAGCACCCGCGGGAAATCGCCCACGTCATAGGTCTCGCCGGTGACCGTGGTGTAGGGGAACTCCTTGACGAAGTTGATCTTGCGCAGCTCGATCGGGTCGATGCCGAGGTCCCGCGCCGCACGGTCCATGACCCGCTCGATGACGTAGATCGCCTCCGGACGCCCCGCGCCGCGGTAGGCGTCGACCTGCGTGGTGTTGGTGTAGATGCCCTCGACCCGCATCCACGCGGTCGGGATGTCGTAGGTGCCGGTCAGCACCTTGGCGAAGAGCAGCGTCTGGATCGGCTGACCGAAGCCCGAGTTGTAGGCCCCGAGGTTGCAGATCGTGTGGATGCGATAGCCGAGGATTCGGTGCCCCTCGTCGAAGGCCAGCTCGGCCATGGTCACCAGATCGCGCCCGGCGTGGTCCGAGAGCATCCCCTCGGTGCGCTCCGAATACCAGCGCACCGGACGGCCCAGCACACGCGCGGCCTGCGCCACGCAGAAGTACTCGGGGTAGGACGCCGCCTTCATGCCGAAGCCACCACCCACGTCGGGGTTGGTGATGCGCACGTCCGCCTCGTCGAGCCCCATGGCCTGCGCCAGCTCGCCCTTCATGTCCCAGACGCCCTGCCCGTTGAAGGCCAGGTGGATCCGCGAGCCGTCCCATTCGGCGAAACAGCCGCGCCCTTCCATGGCGTTCACGATGACCCGGTTGTCGCCGACCTCGAGCCGCACCACCCGCGCGGCCCTGGCAAAGGCCTCCTCGGTCGCCGCCTCGTCGCCCATGCCCCAGTCGAAGGCGCGGTTGTCCGGCGCCTCGGCGTGGATGGTCTCGCCACCGGCGCAAAGCTCCACGTGGGCAGGCAGCTCGTCGTAGTCGAGCTCGATGAGCTCGGCCGCGTCCTTGGCCTGCTGCATGGTCTCGGCAACGATCAGCGCCACCGGCTCGCCGACGTGGCGCAGCCGGCCTCTAGCAAGGACCGGGCGCTCGGGATCGGCGCCCTGCGTGCCGTCACGGTTGGGCACCACGGTCGCGGCCATGCGTACGTCCATGCCCGCAGCGAGCAGGTCGTCCACGGTCAGCACCAGCGCCACGCCCTCGGCCTCGCGCGCCGCGCTCACGTCGAGCGTGCCGATGACCGCATGGGCGACGGGCGAGCGGAACATGTAGGCGTGCAGCGCACCCTCAGGCGCGATGTCATCCACGTAGCGTCCATGGCCGGTGAGGAACCGCACGTCCTCGCTCCGCTTCATCGCCTGGCTCTTGCCGAACTTTTCCATGCTGGGTCCCCTGCGCCTCGCTTGTCCTGTGCGCGGGACTGTAAGGAGCATGCTGGCGGTGTCCAGCACCGCCAGCGGGAATTCTCAGCAGGCAGTGGTCATGCGGATGATCCTGCGCGCTCCGTAGCCGTTGAAGCCCGTGACCAGCGCGCGCGAATAGGCGCCCATGCCCTCGAAGACGATGAAGTCGTCCTCGCGGATCCCCTCGGGCAGCGCCACCGGATCGGGCAGCCGGTCGAGGCTGTCGCAGGTCGGGCCGAAGACGATGCGTCCGCGGAAGGCCCCGCCGCGCGGCAGGCCCTCGGGCGTCACCACCCGCAGCCGGCCCATCGGTCCGAGATCGCGCCATTCCGCCATGCCGCCGTAGATGCCGTCGTTGAGGAACACCGCTGCGTCCTCGACCGCCTTGACCCGCAGCGCCAGCAAGAAGGCCTCGGCGCAGAGCCCGCGCCCCGGCTCGCCGACCAGCCGTGGCGGCACGTCGAAGGCGGCGCGGGTGGTCTCGGCGATGGTGCGGAAGATGGCGTCGAGGTCGGGATGCCCCTCGCCCCGGTCCGACGGGAAGCCCCCGCCCACGTTCAGCCGGTGCAGCGTGACGCCGGCGGCGCGGGCGATTTCCGCCGCCGCCTGAATATAGCGCGCCCAGGGCTCGGGGGTGCGGCACTGGGTGCCCGGGTGGAAGGTCAGCGAGGGCACGAAGCCCATCTCGGCCACCCGCTCCAGCAACTCCTGCGCCAGCCGCGGCTCGGCGCCGAACTTGGCCCCGAAATCATAGGCAGCACCGGTCACCGGCAGCTTCAGCCGCACCGCGATCTCGGTGCCCTTCGGCAGGCGCGACAGCTTCTCGAGCTCGCGCATCCGGTCCACCGACCACGACACGCAGCCATTCGCCAGACCGGCGTCGATCTCGGCCTCCGAGCGGACGGGGTTGTGATAGTGCAGCACCGCGTCGGGACAATGCGCCCGCACCAGCGCCATCTCTGCGGGCGAGGCGACGTCGAAGGCGCGGATGCCCGCGGCAACAAGCCCGTCGAGCATCTCGGGCGCCGGGTTGGCCTTGACCGCGTAGGTCACCAGACCGGGGAACCCCCTGCGGAACCGCTCGGTCACCTGCGCCAGCCGGACCGGGCAGAAGAAGAACACCGGGTCGTCCGGCCGCCTGCGGGACAACCATGCCTCGGGCGAGGGTAGCAGGGTCTGCTCGATCCCCATATATCGATACCTCCTGTTTGCGCTCCCCCAAGTATGAGCCGCTTTTCGCTCGCTTTCGCCCGGCGGATCGGTCAATCTGAGGGTCACATGAAACAGATCGACGACATAACCTCACAGATCGACGAGACCGATCGGGCGCTCGTGGCGCTGCTGTCTGCCAATGCGCGCATGCCCGTGGCCGATCTTGCGCGGCGGCTGGGGCTTGCCCGCACCACGGTGCAGGCGCGGATCGAGCGGCTGGTGCTGCGCGGTGCCATCGCGGGCTTCACCATCCGCCGCGGCGCCGCCCTGCAGGAGGCGATCCGCGCCACGGTACTGGTCTGCATCGAGCCCCGGGCGCAGGCGGACGTGCTGTCGCGGCTGAAGCTGATGCCCACGATCGAATCGGTGCACACGACCTCGGGGCGGGTCGATCTGATGGTGGTGGTCTGCGCCAGCTCGACCGCCGAGCTGGACGCGGCGCTCGACCGGATCGCCGAGGCGCGAGGCGTGAAGAGCTCCGAGAGCCTCATCCACCTGACGACCAAGCTCGACCGCCGGGCCTGATCGCTGTTCGGAGCGATCACGCCCTTGCCGGTTGTCAGATCGAAACCCAACCGACACCTCTGTCACGACGAACAAACCGACCCGTAGTATGACAAAAGAAAAACGGCGGGCGCCTGCGCACCCGCCGTCCTGTCGGTCTGGTTAGGCCGTCAGCCCGCGGCGCGGGCGTCGGGCTTGAAGCTGATCCGTTCCGAGGCGGTGAAGCGGCCGCCGCGGGTCTTCTCGATCTTGCCCTCGCGGAGGAGCCGGCCAAAGGTCCGCAGCCGGTCTTCGCGGCTCGACTCGGTCAGCTCTGCCTGGCGGACCTTCGTCATCAGCTGCGGGCGCGAGAACTGCTCGCGGCGCTCGACGAAAGACATGTAGGCAGCCGCCGCCTCGAGCAGCTCGGAGAGGTCTGTCGCGCCGACGTTCTCGGCATAGGTCGCGAAGCCGCTGTCGACATCGTCGTCCTGCAGGATGTCATCCTCGAGGTCCGAGAGCTTGACGCGGCGCGGCACCGGTGCGGCCGCACTGCTGTCGACGCGCTGCTCGGCCACCAGCTTGAGCGGCGCCGGGCGGCCTTGATCCGCCGGACGCTCGGTGTGGCTTGCGGGTGCGTCGGGACGGCGGGGGCGTACCACGTTGGCAAGATCCTCACGGTAGGGCTGCATGCCCTCGGCGGCGTCCTTCTTGCGGCCCAGCAGCTTGTCGGCGCGGGTGGCGGCGACGGCGGCGCGCAGATGCGCGATGGCGCTGCGGCGGCGGTTGCCCTCGGGCTCGCGCATCTGGGTGTTGGTCTCGTCGAGGATGCGCGAGGCGTCGGTGTCGCCCACGCTGTTCTCGGTGAGCATGACCCGGCCCGGGCTCGCGAGCTTGACGGCCTTGCGCACGCCCTCGTCGGTGAGGCGCTCGGAGTCGGCCACGGCGGCGGCGATCACCGCTGCCCCATGCGCGTCGACGGCATCGTCATCTTCGTCCTCGTAGAACTCGTCGAACTCGTCTTCGAGGGCCTCCGAGAACTCCTCGTCGTCCCACTCGGCCTCGACCTCCGCGGCCTCGTGGCGGGGCGCCTCCCCGGCATCGTCCTCGTCCCACGCGTCATCGAAAATCCTGTCGTCCTCGTCGGCGACGGGCTCGGGCGCGGCGGGGCTCGCGGCCTCGCTGCGGGCGGCCGGCTCGGGCTGCACCTCGTCATCTTCGTCCCAGGCGGCGTCGAAGTCGGCTTCGAGCTCGGCCCGCACGGCGGCAAGCTCGCGGGCGAGGTCATCCTCGTCCTCGGCGCTGAGGCTGCTCACGGTGTCGGCGCCGCTTTGGCCCGGCACTTCCTCGAGCACGCCGGCGGCGACGGCAGTGTCGAAGCTCGCGCGCTTGACCTTGACCACGCGGGCGCGGCGCAGGGGCGGCGCGGATTCGGGCGCGACCGGCGTCACGGGCTCCGGCGCGACGAGCGTCTCGTCCTCGTCGAAGGTGTCGCCGAAATCCATGCCCGCGAGCGTGTCCGCGAAAAGGCGATCATCGGAGTCCGAGATCGCCTCGGGCAGATCCTCGACCACCGGAGCCAGAGACCCGAGCATCGCGGAAACCGTGCCGGTGTACTCGTCCTCGGTGAACTCGTCCTCGCCACCGGCGTCGGTCGACACGGCGGGAGTGGGGCGCGACGCCCCCTCGGCGACAACGGCCCTGATCCGGCGCAGCTTGGCAGCAACGCTCTCGGGGTCGTTCAGCGGAGCGGAGGGCGCAGGCGTCTCGGCGACCACCGGC
>NZ_JAATOS010000006.1:0-45313 GCF_011806505.1 Salipiger sp. HF18
GTCATGCCGTGCAGGTCGAGCCGCGCCTCGGGCACCAGCTTGCCGCGCTTCATCCGGGTAAATGCCTTGGAGTCCATCCGCACTGGTTCGCGCGAAAGCCGGTCCGAGGTGGTACCGAGGTAGTCGTAATGCTCGGGCGACGCGGGCGCGGAGCTGCCCATCGAGAAGGGCGGAAGGGGATCGCGCGGCGGCGGCAGCGGCTTGCGCGGCTTGGCCGAGGGGTCGACCGCGGGCTTCGGCTTGGCCGGAGCGCCAGGGAGCCGCGTCGCGGTCTTCGCGACCTGTTGCCAGAGTTCGAGCTCTTCCGGCCGGAGACGGCGCTTGCTCATAGGACCGATTCCGGCAGCAGCGCATAGGCGCGCTGGATCGGCAGCAGCACGAGCAGCCGCCCCGTGTCCTTGATCTCGCCCGCCCGCTGCCCGGCGGTGTCGCCGGTCCCAAAGAAGATGTCGGCGCGCTGTGCGCCCTTGATGGCCGACCCCGTATCCTGCGCAATCGTCAGGCGACGCATCGGCTCGGCGCCGTCCTTCTCGATCCAGACCGGCGCGCCGAGCGGGGTGAAGGCCGGGTCGACCGCGATCGAACGCATCGGCGTGATCGAGCGGTTCATCGCACCAAGCGGGCCACGGTCGGCCGGAACCTCGTTCACCTCGCGGAAGAACACGTAGGAGTCGTTGTGATAAAGCAGCTCCTCGCCTTCGAGCGGGTTGGTGCGCACCCAATCCTTGATGCGCTCGGCCGAAACCTGGTGCGCTTCGAAGGTGCCACGACGCACCAGTTCCTGCCCGATGGAGTTGTAGGGCTGGCCATTAGCGCCACCGTATCCCACACGCAGATGCCGGCCATCCGGCAGACGGATACGGCCAGATCCTTGAATTTGCAGGAAGAAAAGCTCCACCGGATCATCGACCCAGGCGATCTCGAGATCGCGGCCCTCCATCACCCCCGAGGTCAGGATCTCGCGCCGGGTGAGCCACGGTCGGGTCTCGTTGGCTTCCACCGGCATCCGGTAGATCGGGTAGCGAAACTGCTGCGAGGGCACTTCCGAGCCGTCGAGCTCAGGCTCGAAATAGCCGGTGAAGAGACCGTCCTGACCATCGCTGATCAGGACGGGACGGAAGAAAAGTTCGAAGAAATCGCGGGCGTCGTCTGTTTCACGTGCAACAGCGCAGAGGCTTGTCCAGTCCGGCGCGTTCATGTCGCCACAGGTCTCGGCGAACACCTTCAGCGCCGCGGCGTGATCGTCCTCGGCCCAGCCGTCGAGATCGGCAAAGTCGAGGATCTCGTATGTGGTCTCGGTTTCCGCCGCGCTCATGGTGCCTGCCATCGCCATGCCTGCCACAAGCGCAGCACGGATCGCCCGCCACATCGTTTATTCGTCGGTTGCGACCAGCTGCCAGTTCGGATCGTCGGTGCCCATGTTGCGGGCATAGGTCCAGACATCCTTCTGACGCTTCACCGTCCGGGGGTTGCCCTCGACGATCTCGCCAGCGGCATTTTTCACCACCGAGGTCAACTCGCCCACGTATTTCACCGTGATCTCGGCCAGCTGCCGCGTCTCGTCGAAGCTTGCGTCCACGAGGCTCAGCTCGCGCACGCCGACGAACTCGGCCTCGACGGTCAGCCCCTGCTGGCCACGCTGTTCGATGACATCCGAGAATGTCTCGTAGATCTCGTCCGACAGGAACGGTTTCAGATCCTCGATCTCGCCATTGTCGAAGCCCATGAGGATCATCTCGTAGGCGCCGCGCGCGCCCGAGAGGAACTCGGTCACGTTGAACGATGGCTCGATGCGCTTCATCTTCGCAAGGGCCTCGGCGGCGGGGCTGTTCTCGGGGACGTGGTCGGTGATGTCGTGGTCTGGGCCGCCTTCGATCACCTCGAAGTCGCGCTTGCGGTCATCCCGCTTCGCCGGGGCCGGAGCCTCAGGTTTCTCGAACCCGTCTCGCGTCCCCAGAACGCTGCGCAACCGCAGGATCAGGAAAATTGCGATCCCGGCAAGGACCAGAAGCTGGACGATCGGCGTGTTCATCGGCACCTCATGCGCGCAAACGTGGAACTTTCTGTGTTCCATCCCTATGTAGGTGCTGGGTTCCGGCAAGTCTACCGGGGCTCGGACGCAAGGGAGACCCGACATGTGGCTTTTTCTGGCATTTCTCATGGTGCCTCTCATCGAGATCGGCCTGTTCATCCAGGTCGGAGGGCTGATCGGGCTCTGGCCGACGCTCGCCATCGTGATCCTGACGGCAATACTGGGAACCGCGCTGGTCCGCTCGCAGGGGATCAAGGCGCTTGGGGATGTGCAGGGCTCGTTTTCGCGGCTGGAGGATCCGACCACGCCGCTGGCGCATGGCGCGATGATCCTTCTCGCCGGTGCGCTGCTGCTGACGCCGGGCTTTTTCACCGACGCCATGGGCTTTGCGCTGCTGGCGCCGCCGGTGCGGCTGGCCGTGATGCGCTACGTCTCGAAACGGGTCACCGTGTCGCGCTTCGAGATGGGCGGGCGCACCGCGCCGGGACCGGCACCGCGGCATGACATGCGCCACGATCCGCGCCCGGCAGCGCCGGGCGAGGTGATCGAGGGCGAATTCACCGAGGTTCCGCAGGGGAAGAAGCCCAATCATCCGGGATCTGGCTGGACGAAGCATTGAGGCGTCCGCGACTGGCTGCTATGGCAAGGCAGACCCTGTCCGAGGAGTGAGAGACACCATGGAAGAGATCCAGGAAAACGGCGCTGCGGCAAGCGCGGCACCGGCCCCCGTCAAGATGAACGTGCTGGCACAATTCGTGCGCGACCTGTCCTTCGAGAACATCCTGTCGCAGAAGGGCACCGCGGGCGAGGTTCAGCCCGACGTTCAGGTTCAGGTCAACCTCGACGCCAAGAAGCGCACAGCCGAGCACCAGTACGAAGTGGTGATGAAGCTGAAGGTCGAGTCGAAGTCCAAGGGCTCGGACACCACGCTGTTCCTGCTCGAGATGGACTACGCCGGCGTCTTCCACATCGAGAACGTCCCCGAAGACCAGCTGCACCCGTTCCTGCTGATCGAATGCCCGCGGATGCTGTTCCCTTTCGCGCGCCGCATCGTCTCGGACGTGACCCGCGACGGTGGCTTCCCGCCGCTGAACCTCGAGATGATCGATTTCGTCGCGCTCTATCGCAACGAGCTGGCCCGCCGCGCCCAGGCGCAGGCCGCCGGATCGCAGCGGCTCGACGCCTGATCCTTCAGCCGCGCGTCCAGAGCGCGTTGGCCCCGAGCTTTTCGACAAAGGCGGCGTGAGCCGCCTTTTCTTCCTCGCTGAGCCGCGACGGCAGGGCAACGGCGCGTCGCTGCGGCCGCCAGTCGCCGGCACTGGCGGAGTCGGCCCCTGATTTCTGCCCCGCCGGGGTCAGAACGAGGTCCGGCTGCTTGCCACCGATCAGTTCCAGGTAAACGTCGGCGAGGATTTCGCTGTCGAGAAGCGCGCCGTGCAGGGTCCGCGACGAGTTGTCGATTCCGAAACGGCGGCAAAGCGCGTCGAGCGAGGCCGGCGAGCCCGGAAACTTGCGCCGCGCGATCTCGAGCGTGTCGATGGCGCAGTCGCGGGGCAGCTGAGGGCGCTTCGACCAGCGCAATTCGGCGTTCAGGAACTTCACGTCGAAGGCCGCATTGTGGATCACCAGCTTCGCATCGCCGATGAATTCGAGGAAATCGTCGACGATCTGCGCGAACAGCGGCTTGTCGCGCAGGAAATCGTCGCCCAGCCCGTGAACCTCGAAGGCTTCGTTCGGCATCGAGCGTTCGGGATTGATGTACTGGTGATAGGTCTTGCCGGTGGGAACGTGATTGTAGAGCTCGACGGCGCCGATTTCCACGATCCTGTCCCCGGTCTCGGGCTCGAAGCCCGTGGTTTCCGTATCGAGCACGATCTCACGCATGCCGCCGCCTTTCTATCTCCGTCATAACCTTCTGCACCTGTGCCTGCGCATGCTCAAGCGTGTCGGTGACGATCACGAAATCCGCGCGGGCGCATTTCTCTTCGTTGGGCATCTGCCGGGCGAGGATCCGGTCGAGGTCCTCCGCGCTCATCGTTCCGCGCGCCAGAACGCGCTCGCGCTGGAGTTCCGCTGGAATGGTGACACATGCCACGGCGTCCATCTCGGCCTCGGATCCGGTCTCGAAGAGCAAAGGAATGTCGAAAACCACGACACGATCGGGGTTCGCAGCGGCAAAATCGGATCGATCTGCGCGCACGAGCGGGTGAACGATGGCCTCGATGGCGCGTAGCGCGTCGGGATCGGAGGCGATGATCTCGCGCAGACGGTCACGCGAGACGGCAGCATTCTCGATTGCGGCCGGAAATCGCGCCCGCATCGGCGCCACAGCGGCACCGCCGGGCGCGTAGAGCCGGTGAACGGCCGCATCCGCGTCCCAGACCGCGCAGCCCGCGTCGGAGAAGAACCCAGCGGTCGTGGACTTTCCCATGCCGATGGAGCCGGTGAGCCCGAGCCGGAAGCTCATCCGAGGATGGCCGCGCGGGTGGACTCGTCGACCTCGGGTCGCTGGCCGAACCAGCGCTCGAAGCCGGGCACCGCCTGGTGGATCAGCATGCCGAGCCCGTCCACGCAGGTGCAGCCCTGTTCCTCGGCGACGCGCAGCAATCTTGTCTGCAGCGGCGTGTAAACGAGGTCGGTCACCACGGTTCCCGGCTTCAATCCGTCGAGCGGCACGCGCAGCTCAGCCCTTCCAACCATCCCGAGCGAGGTCGAATTCACCACCAGCGCCGCATCTTCCATGACATTTCCCGCGTGGACCCACTCCACGACGCGCAAACGCGAGCCGAAGTCCTCGCGCAGCTTCTCCGCACGCATCCGCGTGCGGTTCGAGATGAGAATTTCCGGCACACCGGCCTCGAGCAGCGAGGCAACGACGGCACGCGCAGCGCCGCCGGCGCCCAGAAGCACGGCGGGACCGGCTGTCGGGTCCCAATCGGGCGCGCCCTGGCGAAGATTTTCGAGAAATCCGTAGCCGTCGGTGTTGTCAGCGTGAATCCGGCCGTCCTTGCGAAAGATGATCGTGTTCGCGGCACCGATCAGCGTCGCCCGGTCGGAGACCAGATCGGCGATCTCCATCACCTTTTCCTTGTAGGGAATGGTGACGTTCACGCCGACGAACCCGAGATCGGGCATCGTGCGCATGGCCGTCTCGAGCTTTTCGGGCGCGATGTCCATCGGCACATAGAAGCCTGCGAGCCCGTATTGGCGCAGCCAGTGGCCGTGCAGCCGGGGCGACCGCGAATGCGCGACGGGGGATCCGATCACGCCGGCAAGGGGAATACGGTGGTCTGTCATGCGGGAATGATCCTCCGGGCCGACAGGAAGGCAAGAAGTTCGAGCAGCGGCAGCCCGAGGACGGTGAAATGGTCGCCCTCGACGCGTCCGAACAGCCGCACACCCTCTTCCTCGAGCTTGTAGCCGCCCACCGAGTGGCGAATGCTCTCCCAGTTTCGGGCGATATAGTCGTCGAGATAGGCGTCAGAGACATCGCGCATGTGCATTCTCGCCACGCCGACGTGCCGCCAGAGCGGTTCTCCGCCCTGGTAGATCACCGCACCGGAGTAAAGATGGTGCCGTTGACCGCGCAAACGGACGAGCTGAGCGCACGCTTCGGCCGGATTTTGCGGTTTCGCGAAGATTTCGTCGCCGAGCGCGAGGATCTGATCGCATCCAAGGACGAAATCCTGGGGATTTTTCTGCGAAACACGGCGCGCTTTGTACTCCGCGAGCGCGTCGGCGAGGTCCCGAGGGCTCGCACCCTCGTCCTCAAGGGCCGCTCTGATGGAGGATTCGTCGACTCGGGCGGGCTCGATTCGGTGCGGAACGGCCGCATTCCGGAGCATCTGGGCGCGAATTTCGGATCCGGACGCGAGGATGAGCCCCGTCTGCATGTGGAAAAACCTGTCGAAAGCTGTGTGGTTTCGTCAGGGGATGGTTCTGAGGAAAATCCACGCGACATGCAAGCCGGGGGACAAATGCCGAGTTTGCACGATGAGTCGGTGTGAGTCCTCCGCCTGTGGGAAGGGATAACACGTCGCTGGGGACGGCTTGCCTTGAGCACAGCTTGTCCTTGAGTTTTCCCACATGCAGATATGCAGCCGAACTGCCTGTTTTTCGCAGAAATTACGCGTTTCTGAAGAAACTGCAATCTTGCGCTCCACAAAGTTTTCCACAGGCTGTGAAACCCGGGACAAGGCGCGCATAAGCAAATAATCCACCGCGCGACGGAGGGCCTAGATCAACATCTTCCTATTCTATCTTTCTTTTAAAATTATGAATCCTTCCCTCCGCGCACCGATCTTCGAGAATGATTGACTCGACGGGCCGGGATGATTACTTCCATCTCCGACGCCCGTCCGGGTGTGTCGTTTTCCCAAAGACTGCCAGATACGGGGCCGAGCATCGGTCCAAAGGAGTCATGATGAGCGAAGAAAAGCTCAACCTCGCCGACCTGAAGGCCAAGAGCCCCAAAGACCTGCTCTCGATGGCTGAGGAGCTCGAGATCGAGAACGCCTCGACCATGCGCAAGGGCGAGATGATGTTCCAGATCCTTCGCGAGCGGGCGGATGAGGACTGGCAGATCTTCGGTGACGGCGTTCTCGAGGTGCTCCAGGACGGTTTCGGCTTCCTGCGCTCGCCGGAAGCCAACTATCTTCCCGGTCCCGACGACATTTACGTCTCTCCGGAGATGATCCGGAAGTACTCGCTGCGCACCGGCGACACCGTCGAGGGCGAGATCCGCGCGCCCGATGGCGAGGAACGCTATTTCGCGCTGGTCGATGTCACCAAGATCAACTTCGAGGATCCCGATCGGGCGCGTCACAAGATCGCCTTCGACAACCTCACGCCGCTCTATCCCGACGAGCGGCTGAAGATGGAGATCGAAGATCCGACCATCAAGGACCGCTCCGCTCGGATCATCGACCTGGTCGCGCCGATCGGGAAGGGGCAGCGTTCGCTCATCGTGGCGCCGCCGCGGACCGGTAAGACGGTTCTGCTGCAGAATATCGCCGCCTCGATCGAAAAGAACCACCCGGAGTGCTACCTCATCGTCCTGCTGATCGACGAACGGCCGGAAGAGGTCACGGACATGCAGCGGTCGGTGAAGGGCGAGGTGATCTCGTCGACCTTCGACGAACCGGCCACACGGCACGTTGCCGTCTCGGAAATGGTCATCGAAAAGGCCAAGCGGCTTGTTGAGCACAAGCGAGATGTTGTGATCCTGCTCGACTCGATCACAAGACTTGGTCGTGCGTTCAACACTGTGGTGCCGTCTTCGGGCAAGGTTCTGACCGGTGGTGTGGACGCAAACGCTCTGCAGCGGCCGAAGCGGTTCTTCGGGGCTGCGCGGAACATCGAGGAAGGCGGGTCGCTGACCATCATCGCAACCGCGCTGATCGACACCGGCAGCCGGATGGACGAGGTGATTTTCGAGGAATTCAAGGGCACCGGCAACTCCGAGATCGTGCTCGACCGCAAGGTGGCCGACAAGCGCGTGTTCCCTGCGATGGACATCCTCAAGTCGGGCACCCGGAAGGAAGATCTCCTGGTCGACAAGACCGACCTGCAGAAGACGTTCGTGCTGCGCCGGATCCTCAACCCCATGGGCACCACAGATGCCATCGAGTTCCTGATCTCGAAACTGAAGCAGACCAAGACGAACTCGGAATTTTTCGACTCCATGAACAGCTAGGACCCGCCGGGAGGCAGGCTTGGACACCATTTTCGCCCTCGCAAGCGCGCCGGGAAAGGCCGGCGTGGCAGTCATTCGCGTTTCCGGGCCGTTGGCGTGGGAGGCCGGGGTGCGTCTTGCGGGATCCTTGCCAGAGCCACGGCGGACGGCGGTGCGTGTTCTTCGGGACCGGCAGGGTGGTGTGCTCGACGAAGCGCTCGTCCTGGCGTTTCCGGACGGCGCGAGTTTCACCGGCGAGCGAGTGGTGGAGTTCCAGATCCACGGAAGTCAGGCCATCCTGAGGGCGGTTCTGCGGGAGCTCGATGCCGTCGACGGGCTCCGGATGGCTGAGCCGGGCGAGTTCACCCGGCGAGCGCTCGAGAATGACCGACTTGATCTGACCCAGGTCGAGGCCCTGGCGGATCTTATCGAGTCCGAAACCGAGAGCCAGCGGGTTCAGGCGCTTCGGGTGTTTTCCGGAGCGCTCGGTCAGAAGGTCGATGGTTGGCGACGTGATCTGATCCAGGCCGCGTCGCTGCTCGAGGTTACCATCGACTTCGCCGACGAGGAGGTGCCAGTCGATGTCTCTGATGACGTCTCCGATTTTCTGGACCGGGTGACCTCGGCACTCGAGGCAGAGCTGCGCGGGATGGATGCGGCGGAGCGGATCCGCAGCGGGTTCGAAGTTGCCATCGTCGGTGCTCCGAATGTCGGTAAATCAAGTCTTCTCAATGCTTTGGCAGGACGAGATGCCGCCATTACCTCCGAAATTGCGGGCACCACGCGGGACGTGATCGAGGTTCGGATGGAGATCGCGGGCCTTCCGGTGACGCTACTGGACACGGCGGGGTTGCGCGAGACGCAGGATCCGGTCGAAAAGATCGGCATCGCGCGGGCGCTTGATCGGGCGCGGACGTCGGATCTGCGCGTGATCCTTATCGATGATCGCGGGTTGCCTGAGATTACACCTGTCGCGGGCGACATCGTGGTCGGTTCAAAAGCGGATTTGACCGGCCATGCGAACGGGCTTTCGGCGGTGACGGGGCAGGGTGTCGATCGGCTGGTGCGGGAAATCGGCGAGCGCCTTTCAGAGCGGGTGCAATCCGCCGGGCTTGCGACGCGCGAACGGCACCGAGTGGCCTTTGAACAAGGCAAGACTTCGCTTGGTGCGGCGAAGGACCTGCTCACACGTGGTCCTGATTGCTATGATCTTGCGGCGGAGGAAATCCGCTCTGCGATTCGAAGCCTGGAGCTGTTGATCGGGCGTGTGGATGTCGAAAATCTTCTGGACGAAATCTTCTCGAGTTTCTGTCTTGGCAAGTGAGGAGTGTTTCACGTGAAACATCGCGATTTCGATGTGGTCGTCGTGGGGGGCGGTCATGCGGGTGCAGACGCGGCGGCCGCTTCTGCGCGCAAGGGCGCCAAAACGGCGCTCGTCACGCTCACCGAGGCCGGAATCGGGGTGATGTCCTGCAATCCGGCCATCGGTGGACTGGGGAAGGGACACCTCGTCCGCGAGATCGACGCGATGGATGGCGTGATGGGTCGGGTTGCGGACCGGGCTGGCATCCAGTTCCGTCTTCTCAACCGGCGCAAAGGGCCAGCAGTGCAGGGACCGCGGGCCCAGGCTGATCGCAAGATCTACCGCGAAACCATGCAGCGAGAGATGTGCGGGACACCCAACTTGACCGTCGTCGAGGGTGAGGTCGTCGATCTTCTGCTAAACTGCCGAACGGTCGGCGGTGTCGTTCTGGACGATGGCAGCGAGCTCAAGGCATCGGCTGTGGTGCTGACGACCGGGACATTCCTGCGCGGTGTAATCCATATTGGTGACAAGTCCCGTCCCGGCGGACGGATGGGGGACAGGCCTTCCGTTCGCCTTGCCGAGCGGATCGACGAGCTTGGGCTCGAGTTGGGCCGTCTGAAGACTGGGACGCCACCGAGGCTCGACGGTCGGACAATCGCTTGGGATCAGCTCGAAGAACAGCCGGGAGATGAAGATCCGGTGCTGTTCTCTTTCCTGTCAGAGGCGCCTTACGCCCGTCAGGTCAGTTGCGGCATCACGCACACCAATGAGCGGACGCACGAGATCATTCGTGAAAACCTCGACCGGTCTGCGATGTATGGCGGACATATCGAAGGCATCGGCCCGCGCTATTGCCCGTCGATCGAGGACAAGGTCGTGCGGTTTTCCGACAAGTTATCGCACCAGATTTTCCTTGAACCTGAAGGACTTGATGACCACACGATTTATCCGAACGGGATTTCGACCTCGCTCCCGGAAGACGTTCAGGTTGACTATGTCCGCTCGATCTTTGGCCTCGAGAATGCAGTGATCCTGCAGCCGGGCTACGCCATCGAGTATGATTTCGTCGATCCACGCTCACTTGATCTTCGTCTTGCTGTCCGAAATGTCTCTGGTCTCTTCCTCGCAGGCCAGATCAACGGCACGACCGGCTATGAAGAAGCCGCGGCGCAGGGCCTGGTCGCAGGTCTGAATGCCGCTGCCGAGGCGCTTGGTCGGGATCCGGTGCAGTTCGGGCGCTCGGACTCCTATATCGGCGTCATGGTCGACGACCTCACGTCCCGCGGTGTGACCGAGCCGTACCGCATGTTCACCTCGCGCGCCGAGTTCCGGCTTTCACTGCGCGCGGACAACGCCGATCAGAGGCTGACTCCTAAGGCCATTGAGCTTGGCTGCCTGTCCGACCAGCGACGTGCGAGCTTCGAACGCAAGATGGAACGACTCACTCAGGGCAGACAGATGCTGGAGACGCGCCACTTCGCGCCGCGTTCTCTTGTGGATATGGGTCTGCAGGTTGCGCCCGATGGGCAGAAGCGAAATGGGTTTCAGCTTCTGGCCTTCCCTGACGTGACCATGTCGACGCTTGTGAGCGGCGAACCGTCGTTCTCGGAGATTGATCCGGAAATTGCGCTTCAGCTCGAACGCGATGCGCTCTACGCGAACTACATCGAACGCCAAAAGCGCGACGTAGAAGCGCTGCGACGCGACGAGGCCATGGTCATCCCGCGCGACTTCGATTTTGCGGCGATCGAGGGCCTCTCGAACGAACTCAAACACAAACTATCGCTCGCGCGGCCAGAAAATCTTGCTCAAGCGGGGAAGGTTGACGGTATGACCCCCGCGGCGCTCTCCCTTCTGTTGCTTAGGCTGCGGCGCCATGGCCAGGTAAAGTCGGCATGACCCTGTTGGACGCCCGGCTCCCCGGGCTTGATGTTTCACGTGAAACACAGGAAAAACTCGACCACCTCGTTGCCCTCCTCGCCAAGTGGTCCCCGCGCATCAATCTCGTCTCTCGAACCACGCTGAAGGACAGCTGGACGCGCCATATCCTGGATTCGGCGCAGGTTTTCAGCGTTCCCGAGGTCCATTCCGGACACTGGGCCGACTTCGGATCCGGCGGAGGTTTTCCTGGCCTCGTCGTGGCAATCCTCGCGCAGGAGCTGGCGCCGGACCTCAAGGTTACCCTGGTCGAAAGCGACCAGCGGAAGTCCGTTTTTCTTCGTACCGCTCTGCGCGAAACCAAAGTCGACGCACAGATCCTGAGCGAGCGCATCGAAAAGGTCTCGCCACTTCAGGCCGACGTAATAAGCGCCCGCGCGCTCGCGGATCTTACGGTTCTGCTGGCGTTTGCGGATCGGCACATGTCCAAAACCGGGCGTGCGGTCTTCCTTAAAGGCGCAAACTGGAAAAAAGAGCTCGAAGCCGCGCGGGAATCGTGGAAGTTCGACTGCGCCGAGCGTAAGAGTATCACAGATCCCAACGCAGTCGTCCTGAGCATCGGAGCCCTGACTCATGTCTGACCTGTCGCGCCCCAGCGGCCCCAAGATCATTGCCATTGCGAACCAGAAGGGCGGGGTGGGAAAAACCACAACAACCATCAATCTCGGGGCGGCGCTCGCGGAAAAAGGTCTGAAAGTTCTCGTTGTGGACCTCGATCCACAGGGAAACTCGTCGACCGGGCTCGGGATCGAACCCGATGACCGGCAGTTCACCACTTACGAGTTGCTGCTCGAGGACGCGACGCTCGACGAGATCATCCAAAAAACCGATCAGGAGAATCTTTTCCTGATCCCCGCTACGGTCGATCTGAGCTCTGCAGACGTCGAGCTTGTCGCCAACGAGAAGCGTAGTTTCCTGCTTCGTGACGCGCTGCGGCAGTCCGGGATGGCTCAATATGGATACGATTACATCCTGATCGACTGCCCTCCGTCGCTGAACTTGCTGACCGTCAACGCGATGGTCGCGGCGCATTCGGTGCTCGTGCCGCTTCAGAGCGAATTTTTCGCGCTCGAGGGCCTTTCGCAGCTCATGCTCACCATTCGCGAAGTCCGCCAAAGCGCCAATACCGGCCTGAGGATCGAAGGCGTGGTGCTCACCATGTACGATTCCCGCAACAATCTCTCCCGCCAGGTTGAAGATGACGCGCGCGCTAACCTCGGCGAACTCGTGTTCTCGACGGTGATCCCGCGCAACGTGCGCGTGAGCGAGGCGCCGTCCTTCGCCATGCCTGTGCTGACATACGACGGGCAGTCCAAGGGAGCGCTGGCGTACCGCGCGCTGGCAGAGGAACTCCTGCGCAAGAACGCCAAGATGGCGGCCTGATAAACACAAGAAGAAAGAGCAGATATGGCAGACAAGAAGGAACAACGCCGGGGCCTCGGACGCGGACTCTCCGCGCTGATGTCGGACGTCGATCTCGTACCGGCGCAGGAAGTTGACCAGACGACGCCGAGGTCGCCGGATCGTCTCGTTCCGATCGAGTCGATCGTTCCGAACAAGGACCAGCCGCGTCGCACCTTCACCGAAGACCACCTGCGCGAGCTTTCCGAGTCGATCCGCGCCAAGGGTATTCTGCAGCCGATTATCGTCCGTCCCGCGCCCGGCTCCGAAGGCCAGTTCGAGATCGTCGCTGGCGAACGCCGCTGGCGCGCCGCGCAGCTCGCTCAGCTCCATGAAGTTCCGGTGCTTGTCCGCGATCTGGACGATCAGGAAACGCTGGAAATCGCGATCATCGAAAACATCCAGCGCGCTGACCTGAACGCCATCGAAGAGGCGGCGGGCTACAAGCAGCTGATGTTTCGCTTCGGCCACACGCAGGAGAAGATCGCCGAGGCGCTTGGAAAGAGCCGGAGCCACATAGCCAACCTTCTCCGGCTTCTGAACCTTCCCGAAGGCGTGCAGGAGCATGTGCGGAACGGCGAACTCAGCGCCGGCCATGCCCGTACGCTGGTCACGGCCCGCGATCCAGAGACCATGGCGCACCAAATCATGGATAAGAAGCTCTCGGTTCGGCAGGCTGAGGCTCTGTTGCGTGCCGAAAGCCAGCCGCCGCGGCAACGTCCGGATCCTTCATCCTACCCGATGGAGAAGGATGCGGATACGCGCGCGCTCGAGGGCGATCTCTCGGCCGCGGTCGGCATGAAGGTCAGCATCTCGAACAAGCCCGGGGCAGAATCCGGCACGCTGACGATTTCCTACAACAATTTCGAGCAGCTCGACGCGCTCTGCATGATCCTCAGCGCCGCGCGCTGATCGCATCTTTGGCGCGGGGGTGACCCCGCGCCCAGCAGCAGCGAAAAATCAGAGCAGTTCGGACGTCAAAGAGTTCAGCACCATGCGTCCTTGAAGCGTGGCACCAAATCGTGTGGCATCGCGCCAGATGAGCCCCAGATCCTGAAACTTCTCGAGCGGCATCTCCTCGAAACGGGTCCCGCCGATCTCGCGGGCGCGATCCAGATCTAGGCCCTCGGACAGCCTCATCCCCATCATGATGTATTCTGCCCATACATCTCCACCAGTCAGAGGCAAGAGGCTCTCATCGCCGCTCCCAGCTTCGGCAGCCGCGATCCACGGACCCGGAAGTCTCCGCGCGACGCTCGCATGACGGACACCGTTCAGCGTCACCCGGCCATGCGCGCCCGGACCGATCCCGACGTAGTCGCCACCGCGCCAATAGACGAGGTTGTGGCGCGACATCGCGCCCGGTTGGGCATGGTTAGAGACTTCATAGGCCTCGAACCCGGCGGCACCGCAGATTTCCTGCGTCGCAAGATACATGTCCGCGCCCAGATCCTCATCCGGCAAACCCTTCAACCCGCCCGCCTGTGCACGCTCCCAGAAGGCGGTGCCTTCCTCGATGGTCAGCTGGTAAAGCGACAGGTGATCCCCGGCGAGGTCCAGCGCCTCGCGCAGTTCGGTCTCCCAGGCGGCCAGCGACTGACCCTGCCGGCCGTAGATCAGGTCGAAACTGACCCGCGAGAACGTCGAACGCGCGATATCGAGCGCAGACAGAGCCTCATCGACCCCGTGCAACCGGCCGAGCCGGCGGAGATCGTCGGCCCGCAGGGCCTGCACGCCAAGCGACACGCGATTCACGCCGACGCCGGCAAACCCCTCGAACTTGCGGATCTCGACGGAGCGCGGATTGGCCTCGAGCGTGATTTCGATGTCGTTGGCCCAGGCCCAGTGATCGCGTGAGGCGCGCAGCACCGCGCCGACGGTTTCAGGCTGCATCAGAGACGGTGTGCCGCCCCCGAAATAGATCGAGCGCAGCATCCGTCCTTCGGTGAGCGCGCCGTAGCGTGCGAGCTCGCGCACCAGAGCCTCGGCCCAGCGGGCTTGATCCACATGGGCCGTGACGTGGCTGTTGAAATCGCAATAGGGACACTTGGCCTCACAGAAGGGCCAGTGCACATAGAGGCCGAAGCCTCCGTCGCGCCAGGTCTCAGGCAAAACAGCCCTTCACGAACTTGGCGAACGCGTCCGCGCGGTGGCTGATCCGGTTCTTCTCCCAGCGGTCCATCTCGCCGAAGGTGATGTCGTAGCCCTGCGGCTGGAACACCGGGTCGTAGCCGTGCCCCTGATCGCCGCGCATCGGCCAGACCACCTGGCCCTCCATGACGCCCGGGAAAACCTCGTCATGGCCGTCGGGCCAGGCGAGCACCAGCGTGCAGCAGAAGCGCGCGGTCCAGGGCTGCGCCGCGCCCGAGGCCAGAATCTCGTCATGCGCACGGGTCATCGCAATGACGAAGTCGCGGCCATTGCCGGTTTCGGCCCAATCGGCGGTGTAGACACCGGGCGCGCCGCCAAGCGCGTCGATCGCGATGCCGCTGTCGTCGGACAGGGCAGGGAGACCGGTCGCCTGTGCCGCCGCATGCGCCTTGATGCGGGCGTTCTCGACAAAGGTGGTGCCGGTTTCTTCCGGCTCCGGCAGACCCAGCTCGGCATTGCCGACCACGCTCACGCCGAAGGGCTTGAGCAGATCGGTGATCTCGTCGAGCTTGCCCTGGTTGTGGGTGGCGACCAGAAGCCGGTCGCCCTCGAACTTGCGGATCATGCCACTGCGGCCTTCTGTGCCTCGACAAGCTGCGCCACGCCCTTTTCAGCGAGGTCCATGAGCTCGCTCATCTGCGCCCGCGAGAAGGTCGCGCCCTCGGCCGACATCTGCACTTCGATGAGCTGGCCGTCGCCGCGCAGGATGAAGTTGCCGTCGACGCCGGCTTCGCTGTCCTCGGGGTAGTCGAGGTCGAGGATGGGCTGGCCCGCATAGATGCCGCAGCTCACAGCCGCGACCGGCGAGACCAGCGGATCGGTCTTCACGTCGCCGGCCTTCATCAGCTTGCTGACCGCGAGCCGCAGCGCGACCCAGCCGCCGGTGATCGAGGCACAGCGGGTGCCGCCATCGGCCTGGATCACGTCGCAGTCGATGGTGATCTGGCGTTCGCCGAGTGCCACGCGGTCGACACCTGCGCGCAGCGAGCGGCCGATCAGGCGCTGGATCTCGACGGTGCGTCCACCCTGCTTGCCCGAGGTCGCCTCACGGCGCATGCGCGAGCCGGTGGAGCGCGGCAGCATGCCGTATTCCGCGGTGACCCAGCCCAGACCCGACCCCTTGATGAAGGGCGGCACACGCTCTTCAAGCGAGGCGGTGCAGATGACCTGGGTGTCGCCCACCTTGATCAGGCACGAGCCCTCTGCATGTTTCGTGATCCCCGTCTCGATTGAAACGGTGCGCATTTCGCTTAAATGTCGTCCTGACGGTCTCATCGGCGCCCCTTTCTCGGTTGCGTCCGGGATAATGGTGCCTCGCAATCCCCGCAACCCCGATTGACGGCGCCATGGAGCCACCGTTTTATGACCGCAGGACGCGGAGAGGCGACGAATGAAAGAAGGCAGCAGACTGCTCGACGAGATGAACGACCGCTCGCGCGAGGTCTTTCGCAAGGTTGTCGAAAGTTACCTCGAATTCGGCGACCCGGTCGGGTCGCGCACGCTTACCCGGTCGCTCAGCGAAAAGGTCTCCGCTGCGACCATCCGCAACGTGATGCAGGATCTCGAGTTCCTCGGGCTTCTCGACAGCCCGCATGTGAGCGCGGGACGGATTCCCACCCAGCTTGGGCTGCGGATGTTCGTCGACGGGCTGCTCGAGGTGCGCGATCTCGACCATACCGACCGCGAGAAGCTGGATGCGACGCTCGGCAGCGGGGCCGATGACGTGGGCGGCGTGCTTGACCGTGTGGGGGCGGCGCTCTCGGGCGTGACCCATGGCGCGTCTCTGGTGCTGACGCCGAAGCACGAGGCGCCGATCAAGCACATCGAGTTCGTGAGCCTCGGCCACGACCGCGCGCTGGTGGTGCTGGTCTTCGGGGACGGCCACGTCGAGAACCGTCTCTTCACGCCGCCGCCGGGTCAGACCCCGAGCTCGATGCGCGAGGCGGCGAATTTCCTGAATGCATTGATCGGGGGGCGTACGCTGGCCGAACTGCGCCGCATCATGGCCGACGAGATCGCCCGGCGCCGGCAGGAAATCGACACGCTTGCGGCGGATCTGATCGAGGCCGGGCTGGCGAGCTGGGAGGGGCAGGGCGACACTTCGGCGCGTCTCATCGTGCGCGGCAGGGCGAATCTTCTGGGCACCGAGGCCGAGACCGATGAGCTCGGTCGCATTCGCACGCTCTTCGACGACCTCGAGCGCAAGCGGGACATTGCCGAATTTCTGGAGCTGGCCGAAGCGGGCGACGGTGTGCGCATTTTTATCGGTTCGGAGAACAAACTTTTCTCACTTTCGGGTTCCTCTCTGGTGGTCTCTCCATATATGAACGCGGATCGAAAGATCATCGGCGCGGTGGGTGTGATTGGGCCCACGCGTCTAAACTACGGCCGGATCGTCCCAATCGTGGACTACACGGCGCAGCTGGTCGGCAAGCTGATTGCCGAACGGAGCTAGAGGTGAAGAATGGCAGACCCGAAAGACGACGAGTTTCTCGACGATATCGAAGCCGCCGAGGCGGAGGCCATGGCGGATGACGCCGAAGAGATCGACAGCGCAGAGGCAGAGCTCGACGCCCTGCGCGCCGAGCGCGACCAGTTCAAGGACCGCTTCATGCGGGCGCTGGCGGATGCCGAGAACGCCCGCAAGCGGGCCGACAAGGATCGCCGCGAAGCGCAGCAGTATGGCGGCACGCGGCTCGCGCGTGACCTGCTGCCGGTCTACGACAACATGCAGCGGGCGCTGAGCGTGGCGCGCGAGGAGAAGGCTGGCGATGCGCTGATCGAAGGCGTCGAGCTGACGCTGCGCGAGCTTCTCAACGTGTTCTCGAAGCACGGCATGACAGCCATCAAGCCCGAGGTCGGCGACAAGTTCGACCCGCAGCAGCACGAGGCGATGTTCGAGGCGCCGGTGCCTGGCACCCGTGCCGGCGAGATCATCCAGGTCTCGGCCGAGGGCTTCATGCTTTACGACCGCCTGCTGCGTCCGGCTCAGGTCGGTGTGAGCTCGATGCCCGCAAGCTGAAGATTCGGGGAAGAGAGGGGGGCGCTGCCCCCTCGGCACGTTTCGCGCCTCACCCACGGAGTTTACCTGGCAAGATGAAGATCGGAAGAGGGCGGTCCCGAGGTGGGGCCGCCCTCTTGCTATTCCGTCAGCAGCGTCTTGAGCTCGTAGAGAGCCTGAAGCGCCTCGCGAGGGGACATGTCGTCGGGCAGGATGCTCGCCAGCCGTTCCTCGACGGGCGAGGGGCCGGCGGCGGGTTTCGGGGCCGGCGGTGCGACGGCGGCGGCCGAGAAGAGTGGCAGGTCGTCGATGAGCGCTTTGGGGGCGGCGCGCTCTCGTTCGCCCTGTTCCAGCGCGTCGAGGATGGTGCGGGCGCGGTCGGTCACGGCCTTGGGCAGGCCTGCGAGTTGCGCCACCTGCACCCCGTAGGAGCGGTCGGCGGCGCCGTCGCGCACCTCGTGCAGGAAGATGACCTCGCCGTCCCATTCCTTGACCGCGACGGTGGCGTTCTTCACGCCCTCGAGTTTGCCGGCGAGCACCGTGAGCTCGTGGTAGTGCGTGGCGAAGAGGCCGCGCACCCGGTTGACCCCGTGCAGGTGTTCGAGCGTCGCCCAGGCGATGGAGAGCCCGTCGTAGGTCGCGGTGCCGCGACCGATCTCGTCGAGGATCACCAGCGCCCGGTCGTCGGCCTGGTTGAGGATGGCGGCGGTCTCGACCATCTCGACCATGAAGGTCGAACGCCCGCGGGCGAGGTCGTCCGAAGCGCCGACGCGGCTGAAGATCTGGCTGATCAGACCCACATGGGCGCGTTTCGCCGGGACGTAGGAGCCCATCTGGGCCAGCAGCGCGATCAGCGCGTTCTGGCGCAGGAAGGTCGACTTACCGGCCATGTTGGGACCCGTGAGCAGGGTGACCGACGCGGCCTCGCCCTCGGCGGTGAGGCCGCAGTCGTTGGCGATGAAGGGCCCGGCTCCCTGGGCCTGCAACGCGCGCTCGACCACCGGGTGGCGGCCGCCCAGGATGTCGAAGGCGCGGCTCTCGTCCACCTGCGGGCGGCACCAGTCCTGCGCGCGGGCGAGATCGGCCAGACCAAGCGCCAGGTCGAACTCCGACAGCGCCAGGCCGGTCTCGGAGAGCTGCGCCGCCTGCGCGAGAATGGCCTCTCTCAGGCTGGAATAGAGCCGCTTTTCGATCTCGAGCGCCTCGTTCCCGGCATTCAGGATGCGGGTCTCGAGCTCGGTCAGCTCGACGGTGGTGAAGCGCACCTGGTTTGCGGTGGTCTGGCGGTGGATGAAGGTCTCGTTGAGTGGCGCCGACATCATCTTCTCGGCGTGGGTCGCGGTGGTCTCGATGAAGTAGCCCAGCACGTTGTTGTGCTTGATCTTCAGCGAGCTCACCCCGGCCTGTTCCGCGTATTGCGCCTGCATCGCCGCGACCACGCTACGGCCCTCATCGCGCAGCTTTCGGGCCTCGTCGAGGCCCTCGTCGTAGCCGGGTGCGATGAAACCGCCGTCCCGCGCCAGTAGCGGCGGCTCGGCGATCAGCGCGGCGTCGAGCAGGGCCAGCAGGTCGTCATGGCCGTGCAGCGCGGTGCGGGCCTCGGCCAGCATGTCGGGCAGGTCGGCCTCGCCAAGGGCCAGCGCGATCTCCTCGGCCTGTTCCAGCGCATTGCGGACAGAGGCGAGGTCGCGCGGGCCGCCGCGGTCGAGTCCGAGCCGGGACAGCGCACGGTCGAGGTCGGGGACTTTGCGCAGCTTGTCGCGCAGGGCGGCGCCGAGTGCGCTGTCCATGGCCCAGTCGATGGCCTCGAGCCTGCGGCCGATCACCGCGAGGTCGCGGGCAGGGGATGAGACGCGCCGTTCGAGCAGCCGCGCGCCGCCTGGCGTCACCGTGCGGTCGATCACCGAGAGCAGCGAGCCCTGACGGCCGCCGTTCATGGAATGGGTCAGTTCCAGATTGCGCCGGGTCGCCGCGTCGATCTGCAGCAGCCGCGAGATCGCGTCGCGCTGCGGGGCGCGCAAGAGTGGTAGCCGACCCTTCTGGGTGATGTCGAGGTAGTCGACCAGCGCGCCCATCGCCGCGAGCTCGGCGCGGCTGAAGCTTCCGAAGCCTGCCAGCGTCTGCACCCCGTAGAGCGTGCAGAGCCGTGTCTCGGCGCCGCTGGAATCGAAGGAGGCGCGGCCCAGCACCGTGGGGTAGATCCCGAGATCGCCCAGCACCGGCCGCAGTTCCCCGTCGACCGTGTCCGAGACGAGCAGCTCGGAGGGCGCAAGCCGCGCCAGCTCGGCACCGATGCGGGCCTGTGCCAGCGGCATCACGTGGAACGCGCCGGTCGAGATGTCGGCCCATGCCAGGGCCCAGTCGTCTCTGACCCTGCCCAAAGCGACCAGGAAATTGTGCCGGCGCGCCTCGAGCAGCGACTCTTCGGTCAGCGTCCCTGGGGTCACCAGCCGCACCACTTCGCGCCGTACGACGGACTTGGCGCCGCGCTTCTTGGCCTCGGCCGGGCTTTCCATCTGCTCGCAGACGGCGACGCGGAACCCCTTGCGGATCAGCGTCAGGAGATAGCCCTCGGCCGCATGTACCGGCACGCCGCACATGGGGATGTCGTCGCCCGCGTGCTTGCCGCGCTTGGTGAGCGCGATGTCCAGTGCTTCTGCCGCCGCCGCCGCGTCGTCGAAGAAAAGTTCGTAGAAATCGCCCATCCGGTAGAACAGCAGGGCGTCGGGATACTCTGCCTTGATCTCCAGATATTGCGCCATCATCGGCGTGACTGCCGTCATTCCGTCCCCCGCCTGTCGGTTCGGGCCAGACATAACAAAGCCCCCTCCCTGCGCGAAAGGCGAAAACGGCGCTGTTGAGCGAAGGTTTACCCTGCGCTAAGAGCTACGACGCCCAAGCGTTGGAGAGGAAGTCATGGCCAAGATCAAGTTCACCCGGGAAGAGGCGCTCGCCTTCCATCTCGAACCAACCCCAGGCAAGTGGGAGGTGCAGGCCACCGTCCCCATGACGACGCAACGCGATCTGAGCCTCGCCTACTCTCCCGGCGTCGCGATCCCCTGCGAGGACATCGCCGCCAACCCCGAGCTGGCCTATGATTACACCAACAAGGGTAACCTCGTCGCGGTGATCTCGAACGGCACCGCGGTGCTCGGTCTCGGCAACCTTGGAGCGCTCGGCTCGAAGCCGGTGATGGAGGGCAAGTCGGTGCTCTTCAAGCGCTTCGCCGACGTCAACTCGATCGACATCGAGCTCGACACCGAGGACCCCGAGGAATTCATCAAGGCGGTGCGGCTGATGGCGCCGACCTTCGGCGGCATCAACCTCGAGGACATCAAGGCGCCCGAGTGTTTCATCATCGAGCAGCGCCTCAAGGAAGAGTGCGACATCCCGGTGTTCCACGACGACCAGCACGGCACCGCGGTGATCTGTGCGGCGGGCCTGATCAACGCGCTGCACCTGAGCGGCAAGAAGATCGAGGACGTCAAGATCGTGCTGAACGGCGCCGGTGCGGCGGGCATCGCCTGCCTCGAGCTGATCAAGGCGATGGGTGCGAAGCACGACAACTGCATCATGTGCGATACCAAGGGCGTGATCTACCAGGGCCGCACCGAGGGTATGAACCAGTGGAAATCGGCGCACGCGGCGGTGACCGACGCGCGCACGCTCGAGGATGCCATGAAGGACGCCGACGTCTTCCTCGGCGTCTCGGCCAAGGGCGCGGTGACGCAGGACATGGTCCGCAGCATGGCCGAGAACCCGGTGATCTTCGCCATGGCGAACCCCGACCCCGAGATCACCCCGGAAGAGGCCCACGAGGTGCGTCCCGACGCCATCGTCGCCACCGGACGCAGCGACTATCCGAACCAGGTGAACAACGTTCTCGGCTTCCCCTACCTGTTCCGCGGCGCGCTCGACATCCACGCCCGCGCCATCAACGACGAGATGAAGATCGCCTGTGCCGAGGCGCTGGCGGCCATCGCGCGCGAGGATGTGCCGGACGAGGTCGGGCTGGCCTATGGCAAGCAGCTGGCCTTCGGGCGCGACTACATCATCCCGACGCCCTTCGATCCGCGCCTCATCCACCGCATTCCGCCCGCGGTGGCGAAGGCGGGCATGGACACCGGCGCGGCGCGGCGGCCGATCATCGACATGGAGGCCTATGAAGAGACGCTTCGGGGCCGCATGGACTCGACCGCGCCGATCCTCCGCAGCATCAACAACCGCGCGCGCCAGGCGCAGGCCCGGATGATCTTCGCCGAGGGCGACGACCCGCGCGTGCTGCGCGCCGCGGTCATGTACCAGCGCAACGGGCTCGGAAAAGCGCTGGTCGTCGGCCGTGAAGATGACGTGCGCAAGAAGCTCGAGGAAGCCGGTCTCGGCGACGCGGTGCGCGAGCTCGAGGTGGTGAACGCGGGCAACACACCGCATCTCGAGACCTACAAGGACTTCCTCTACAAGCGGCTGCAACGCCGGGGACGGGATCTCAAGGACATCCACCGTCTCGCCGCCCGCGACCGCCACGTCTTTGCCTCGCTGATGCTGGCGCATGGCCATGCCGAGGGTCTGGTGACCGGTGCGACCCGCAAGTCGGCGCATGTGCTCGAGCGCATCAACACAGTCTTCGACGCTGACGCCCAGCACGGCGCGGTGGGCGTGACGGCGCTGCTGCTCAAGGGGCGGATCGTGCTGATCTCGGATACGCTGGTGCACGAGTGGCCCGAGTCCCACGATCTCGCCACCATCGCCGAGCGCGCCGCCGGCGTGGCGCGGCATCTGGGCATGGAGCCCCGCGTCGCCTTCGTTTCGTTCTCGACCTTCGGCTACCCGGTCTCGGAGCGGGCGCAGAAGATGCACATGGCGCCGCAGGTGCTGGACGAGCGCGGCGTCGATTTCGAGTACGAGGGCGAGATGACCGTCGATGTGGCGCTCAACGCCAAGGCGCAGGAGGCCTACCCGTTCCAGCGTCTCACCGGCCCGGCAAACATCCTCGTCGTTCCGGCCCGGCACTCGGCCTCGATCTCGGTCAAGCTGATGCAGGAGATGGCAGGTGCCACGGTGATCGGCCCGATCCTCGCGGGGATCGACCAGTCGATCCAGATCTGCTCGACGAACATGACGGCGAATGACATCCTGAACATGGCGGTGCTCGCGGCCTGCAAGGTGGGCTGAACGCGTCACGTCGCGAGTTAAGGGGACAGAAAACATGACGATCTGGAATCTCGGATCCATCAACATCGACATCGTCTATGCGGTGCCGCACCTTCCCCTACCCGGAGAAACGCTTGCCGCCCTCTCGCTGACGCGGGGCCTGGGCGGCAAGGGCGCCAACATGTCCGTCGCCGCTGCCCGCGCCGCGGCGCGGGTGGTGCATCTGGGCGCCGTCGGCGAAGACGGGGCCTGGGCGGTCGAGCGGATGATGGAATACGGTATCGACACCCGGCTGATCACCACGGTCGATGGGCCCACGGGCCACGCCATCATCCTCGTCGATCGGGCGGGCGAGAATTCCATCGTCTTGCATCCCGGCGCAAATCACCTGATCTCCGAGGACCTGATGGGTCAGGCGCTGTCCGAGGCGGACACCGGCGACTACCTGCTTCTGCAGAACGAAACCCTGTTGCAGCGCGAGGCGGTCACGATGGCGCGCGATCTCGGGCTCAAGGTGGCCTACGCCGCCGCGCCCTTCGACGCCGAGGCCGCGCGCGGCGTGATGAGCCATGCCGATCTCATGGTGCTGAACGCGGTCGAGATGGAGCAGCTGCGCGCCGCCAGCGGGCAGGACCTCGCAGCGATCGGCGTCGAGACGGTGATCGTCACAGAGGGCGGCAGCGGCGGTCGCATCCATCGTGCCGAAAACGGCTGGGAGCCTGAGCATTTCGCCGCCCCCAAGGTCGAGGCGGTGGACACCACCGGGGCAGGGGACACCTTCACCGGCTACCTCGTCGCCGGGCTGGATCGGGGCCTTCCCCTGCGCCAGTCTGTCGAACTCGCGGCACGGGCCGCGGCGCTTATGGTCACGCGGCACGGCACCGCCGACGTGATTCCCGATCTCAAGGACGTGCAGGCGACCCGCTTCGGCTGATCGCCTTCGCGCAGGTCAGCCGCCGGCAAAGGGCGCGGCGCTGCCCCAGAGCTGGCGCACACGCTGGTCGCGCCCGCAGCCATCGCGGTATTTCTTGTAGGCCTTGGCCTGCTGGATCGGCCCGAAGCGGGTGAGCACGATGTTGCTCCCCTTGTAGTAGTCCTGGTGATAGGCCTCGGCGTCCCAGAACCGTCCGGCCTGCAGGATCGGCGTCACGATGTTCCGCCCGAGCGCCGATTGCGCCTCTGCCTTGGCCTTTTCTGCAGCGGCCTTTTCGGCGGCGTTAGAGACGAAAATTGCCGTGCGATAGCTGTTTCCCCGGTCACAGAACTGCCCGCCCGCGTCCGTCGGATCGACCGAGCGGAAGAACATCGCGAAGAGCTGGTCCCGGGACACCCTGGCGCTGTCGTAGCTGATCCGGACGGCCTCGTAATGGCCAGTGCCGCCGCGGCTCACCTCCTTGTATGTGGGGTTGGAGCTCTTGCCGCCGGTATAGCCCGAGACGGCCTCGATCACGCCGGGAACCTTCTCGAAATCCGCCTCGACGCACCAGAAGCAGCCGCCGGCGACGACGATCTGCTGCCTTTCTCCGGCGCTGGCGCGGTGGGATTGCGCCGCGATGCCAAGCAGGATGGCGACGGCAAGGACGATGTTGCGGACCATGGTGACCTCCCTTTTCCACAAGGCTGCGGGAGCGACGAGTTCCGATCAACTGCTGCAACCGGATCTCACCGCATGGTGAGCGGCCGTGACGGGTCTTTCGTCTCACGTGAAACAGTCCTAGCCTGCGCGGGCGACGCAGGAACAGGAGCGCTGAGGTCATGAGAATTGCCATGTGGTCGGGGCCGCGGAACCTGTCGACCGCGATGATGTATTCCTTCGGCAACCGCGCCGATGTCCACGTCGTCGACGAGCCCTTCTACGGACCCTACCTGCGCCTCACGGGCCTTGCCCATCCGATGGCCGACGAGATCATGGCGAGCCGCCCGGAAAGCGCAGACGAGGTTCAACAGAGCCTCATCGGCCCGATCCCGGACGGGAGGCCGCATGCCTATCACAAGCACATGTGCCAGCACATGATCCCCGGTGTGCCGCGCGATTTCATGGCCGACTGCGTGAACGTCTTCCTGCTCCGCCACCCCGCGCGCGTGGTCGCGAGCTTCTCCAAGGGCTACGAGAACCCCACTGCCGCCGACATCGGCTTCGCGGCGCAGTCCGAGCTTTACGATCACGTGGTGTCGCTCGGCCTCACGCCCTACGTCATCGACAGCGCCGACATCCGCACCGACCCCGAGGGCAAGCTTCGCGCGCTCTGTGACGCCATCGGCCTGTCGTTCGACCCGGCGATGCTGGCGTGGCCCGCCGGTGGCCATGCCCAGGACGGGGTCTGGGCGCCGCACTGGTACGCCTCGGTGCATCGCTCGACGGGCTTCGCCGGACCCGAGGGCCCCTTGCCAGACCTCGACGGCGCCGCGGCAGATCTCGCCCGTGAGGCCATGCCGCACTACGAGAAGATGCGGGCGCACGGCCTGATCTGATTTTCCGAGTTTTTCTGAAACTTTGCGTGCCGCGCCTGCGTGACTGTTGTCGCGGCCAGGTGTCCGGGCGACGTGCGCCCGGTGCGGGTCGTGACCACGGGGCCGAAGACTGTTTGGTCACGAGTGACGTGGTCACGTAACGAGTATCGGGGTCCGGCCTCCAACCCCGGACGGATCCCGCGCCGCTCCTGCCTGTCAGCAGGGGCGGCGTTTCAGCCGATCTGCTGCAGCGTTTCCGGGCATCTTGAGCCGGAATAGAGCCTTTCCAGCACCTCGCCGAACACTCCCGGCGCATCCGTCGCGGCCTCGAACAGCGTCATGCAGGACCGCACCTTCAGGGCATCGACCGTGCCGAGGATCTGTTCCGGCGTGCGCTCCGGATGCTGCAACAACAGCTCTGCACAGGTGACCAGCCGCGGCCCGAGCACCGGGTGCGCCAGATACGTCCCGGCCTCTTCGATCCCGGACAGCCCGAAATGCCGCGCCATGGCGGAACGGCCGAGCGTGGCGAGCTGCGGGAACACGTACCAGATCCAGTGCGTCGCCTTTCGCCCGTCCCGCAACTCGCCAAGGATCTGCGGCCAATGCTTGTCCTGCGCGTCGACTAATTCCTGAAGCCCGGCCATGACACTCTCCTCCCACGCAGGGAGTGTCCCGCAGATCGATGCTGCGGTCAAAGCGCCCGTGATGTCTTCCGGCAAAAGGAAACCCCGCCGAAGACGCCTTCGGCGGGGTCAAGCTGGTGCGAGCTCGTGCGAAGGGGCGCACCCCGACGCGACGACCGGGAAATCAGCCCTTCAGGCGACGGTTCCGGGCCGCGAGCAGCTTCAGGCGCAGCGCGTTGAGCTGGATGAAGCCCTTCGCGTCTTCCTGGTTGTAGGCGCCGGCATCCTCTTCGAAGGTCACGTGGGCCTCGGAATAGAGCGAGTGATCCGACCAGCGCGCCACGGTCCGGGCCGAGCCCTTGTAGAGCTTCAGACGGACGGTGCCGGTGACGTGCTCCTGGCTCTTGTCGATCAGCGCCTGCAGCATCTCGCGCTCGGGCGAGAACCAGAAGCCGTTGTAGATCAGCTCGGCGTAGCGCGGCATGATCGAGTCCTTGAGGTGGCCGGCACCGGAATCGAGCGTGATCTGCTCGATGCCACGGTGCGCCTCGAGCAGCAGCGTGCCGCCCGGGGTCTCGTAGACTCCGCGGGATTTCATGCCGACGAAGCGGTTCTCGACGAGGTCCAGAACGCCGATGCCGTGCTTGCCGCCGTACTCGTTGAGCTTGGTGAGGATCGTCGCGGGGGACATCGCCTCGCCGTTGATCGCAACCGCGTCCCCCTTCTCGAAGCTCACCTCGATGAACTCGGGCTCGTTCGGTGCCTGCTCGACCGGAACCACGCGCTGCAGCACGTAATCGGGCGCTTCCTCGGCCGGGTTTTCAAGAACCTTACCCTCGGAAGACGTGTGAAGCAGGTTTGCATCAACCGAGAAGGGAGCCTCGCCGCGCTTGTCCTTGGCGACGGGGATCTGGTTCTGCTCGGCGAACTCGAGCAGGCGGGTGCGCGAGGTCAGGTCCCAGAGACGCCACGGCGCGATCACCTTGATATCGGGGTTCAGCGCGTAGGCGGCGAGTTCGAAGCGCACCTGGTCGTTGCCCTTGCCGGTGGCACCGTGGGCCACGGCGTCGGCGCCCTCGGCAGCGGCGATCTCGACCAGCCGCTTCGAGATCAGCGGACGGGCGATCGAGGTGCCGAGCAGGTACAGGCCCTCGTAGAGCGCGTTGGCCCGGAACATCGGGAACACGAAGTCGCGGACGAACTCCTCGCGGAGGTCCTCGATATAGACCTTCGACACACCCAGCATCTCGGCCTTCTTGCGTGCCGGTTCCAGCTCTTCCCCCTGGCCGAGGTCTGCGGTGAAGGTCACCACTTCGCAGCCGTATTCGGTCTGGAGCCATTTCAGGATGATCGAGGTGTCGAGGCCACCGGAATAGGCCAGGACGACTTTCTTAGGCGCGGACATCGGTATCCCTCTCGTGAATTCTTCGGGCGCGGATACCGCCTTTTCGGCGCCGGTTCAAGGATCGCCCGTTGACCGCGGGCCCTGCTGTGCTAGCCCTGCCGTGATTGGTCGATGCAAGGGCGGTTGGGTTTGATGGGCTGGAAGATCTTCGTTCACTCGGTGCGCATGGTGCTGGACAACCTCGGAGCGGCGCTGCGGGTGTCGCTTCTGCTCTACCTCGTGCAGGTGGTGAACCAGGTCATCGTCTACGCCAGCCCGCAGATCGGGGCCGCCTCGGGTGAGCCGATGCAGAGCCCCGCGGCGTCCTTCGAGCTTCTCATCATGATGATCCTCGCGCTGATCGCGAGCCTGTGGATCGCCGTCGGCTGGCACCGCTTCGTGCTGACCGGCGAACAGCCGCGCGGAGTCCTGCCGCACTGGCACGGCACCGCCATCATGAGCTATCTCGGCCGCTCGATCATGATCGGCCTGCTTCTGGGTCTCGGCATCGCGGTGGTCGCAGGCCTTGCGCTGGGTCTCGCGACCGCAGTGCCGGGTCTCGTCGGTGTGGTGGTCTTCGGTCTCGTGGGGCTGGCGAGCTATCTCTTCTTCCGCATCGGGCTCATTCTGCCCGCGGCGGCGCTTGGCGAGCGGCTGACCCTGCGCGAGTCGTGGCAGGCGTCGGGCCAGGACGACAAGGCAATCCTCGTGCTGGCGCTGATCGTCATGGGCGCGCGGCTGCTGATCGAACTTCCGGCGATGATCGACGGCAGCACCGGCACCGTGGTGAGCCTGATTTACGGCATCGTGGTGAATTGGTTCGTGACGATGATCGGCATCTCGGTGCTGACGACGCTCTACGGCCACTTCGTCGAGGGCCGCTCGATCGACTGAGGCGCTTGCCAAAGCGCGCGGATTGCGCAAGGTCAGGCGGATGACACGCTTTCTCGATGACGCCCGCCAAGCCGCCCAGCACATGCGCGAGGTTTTTCCCGAAACTCCCCTGCTGCGCAACGCGCACCTCTCGGAGCGCTTCGGCGCCGAGATCTGGCTCAAGCGCGAGGATCTGAGCCCGGTCCGCAGCTACAAGCTGCGCGGCGCGTTCAATGCCATGAGCAAGCGCCCCGAGGCCGATCTCTTCGTCGCGGCCAGCGCCGGCAACCACGCGCAGGGCGTGGCCTACATGTGCCGCCACTTCGGCAAGAAGGGCGTGATCTTCATGCCGGTCACCACGCCCGACCAGAAGATCCAGAAGACCCGGATGTTCGGCGGCGACGCGGTCGAGATCGTGATGACCGGCGATTATTTCGACGACACGCTCGCCGCGGCGCAGGCCTTCTGTGCCGAGAAGGGCGGGCATTTCCTGTCGCCCTTCGACGACGAGGACGTGATCGAGGGGCAGGCCAGCGTCGCGGTCGAGATCGAGGCGCAGCTGGGCCGTGCGCCCGACCACGTGGTGATCCCGGTGGGCGGCGGCGGGCTTGGCGCCGGGATGCTGAGCTACTTCGGCAACGACACGCAATACACCTTCGTCGAGCCGTCGGGCGGGGCCTGCCTGCGGGCGGCGCTCGAGGCGGGCAAGCCGGTGACGCTGCCCGGAGTCAACACCTTTGCCGACGGTGCCGCCGTGGCGCGCATCGGTGCGCGGACCTTCGAGCGGCTCAAGGGCGTGGGGCTCGCCAACACGCTGACGATCAGCGAGGACAGGCTCTGCACCACCATGCTCGAGATGCTGAACGTCGAGGGCATCGTGCTCGAACCAGCCGGTGCGCTGGCGGTCGATGCGCTCAAGGATCTCGGCCAGTCGATCCGCGGCCGGACCGTGGTCTGCGTTACTTCGGGCGGGAACTTCGATTTCGAGCGTCTGCCCGAGGTCAAGGAACGGGCGCAGCGCTACTCGGGGGTGAAGAAGTACTTCATCCTGCGGCTGCCGCAGCGTCCCGGCGCGCTCAAGGATTTCCTCAACCTGCTGGGTCCCGAAGATGACATTGCCCGGTTCGAGTATCTGAAGAAGTCCGCGCGCAACTTCGGTTCGGTGCTGATCGGGATCGAGACCTCTGACCCCGCGAACTTCGGGCGGCTCTTCGCCGAGCTCGGCACCCGCGGCTACACCTATCGCGACATCACCGAGGACGAGGTCCTGTCGCAGTTCCTGATCTGACCCTTTCACGGGTCAGGCGGCAAGCCGCTGCGGCAGCTCGCGCAGGAATTCGGCGCGCGAGCGTTCATAGACCTCGGCCACCCGGTCGAGAGAGATACCGCCGGTCGCGCCCCTGCGCGCGGCCGTCTCGCCATGATGGCAGAGCTCGGACAGCGCCGCGAAACCGAGGTTCAGCGCGCTTCCCTTGAGGAAATGCAGCCGCGCCTCGAGTTCGCCGGGGTCTTCCGCCGCCTCCTGAAGTTCGGCAAGGGCGCCTGCAACCTCGTCCAGGAACAGGTCGACCACCTCCTGAAAATCCTCGGCCCCAATTTCGTCGCGCAACTCGGCGACGCGGCTCCAGTCGATCATAGCGCACCTCCCGGTCGTGTTCAGGACTAGGAGCAAAAGGTGAAGATTCCCTTGTCTCGCTTTGCCGGCGGCGGACCGGCGACGAACCCGCGTAAGGGGGACATTAAGACCGGCTCCGGAAAACATCTTGCACCCCCCGTTCGTGAGGAGCCTGCTTGCAGCCGAAGCCCGCCGATACGATTGCCGCCTCGACCTCGGAGGCCTCGCTCCAGCGCGTGCTCGTGGTGGATGACAGCCCCGTGCAGCTCAAGATTCTCTGCGCCGTGATGCGGCGCTGGGGGTTCGAGGTGCTCGAGGCCAGCAGCGGCGAGCAGGCGCTCGAGATCTGTCGCACCATGGTGCCCGACGCGGTGCTGTCGGACTGGATGATGCCGGGGATGGACGGGCTCGAGTTCTGCCGACAGTTCCGCGAGCTGAAGCGCGACCGCTACGGCTATTTCATCCTGCTCACCTCGAAGGGCGAAAAGGAAGAGATCGCGCGCGGGCTCGACGCGGGGGCCGACGACTTTCTGACCAAGCCGGTGAATTCCTACGAGCTGCGTGCCCGGATCAATGCCGGCGCACGGATCCTGTCGATGCAGCGGCAACTGTCGGACACGCTCGGCCGGCTGCGCAGTGCCTATGACGCCATCGACCGCGATCTCCGGCAGGCCCGCACGATCCAGGAGGCACTGGTCCCCGAGCGCAGCCGCGATTTCGGCACCGCCCGCGTCAGCCTGCTGCTGAAACCCTGCGGGCACGTCGGCGGCGATCTCGTCGGAATGTTCAGCCCCAATGCGACCGGCGTCGGGGTCTACAGCCTCGACGTCTCGGGCCACGGCATCACCTCGGCGCTGATGACCGCGCGGGTGGCGGGATATCTCGGCAACGACTTCCCCGACCAGAACATCGCGCTTGAACGGAGGTACAACAGATTCCTCGCCTTCCGCCCGCCGGAAGAGGTGGCGGTGCGGCTCAACGACCGGCTCTCCGCCGATCCCGGGGTGCTGGAATATCTCACCATGGTCTACATGACGCTGAACTTCGCCACCGGCGACGTGACGCTGGTGCAGGCCGGGCACCCGCCGCCGCTGCTGATCCGGGCCGATGGCAGCATGTCCTTCATCGGCGAGGGCGGTCTGCCGGTGGGGCTGGTGACGGGGGTGAGCTATGCGCCGATCCAGTTCACCATGGCGCCGGGCGACCGGCTTCTGCTCTATTCCGACGGTATCACCGAGGCCGAGCTCAAGGACAACACCATGCTCGAAGAGGACGGGCTGCGGGCGCTGGTCGGTCGTTACCTCGCTGCCGGCGGGACCGAGTTTCTCGACGATCTCTACTGGAACCTCAGCCAGATCACCCGCAAGGGCACCGCGCTGCAGGACGACGTCTCGGCGGCGCTGGTGGAATATGTCGGTTGCTAGGGCGCGCTCAGCGCATGCAGCGCGCGACGAAATCGCGGTCGCCGGGGTTGCCCAGCAGCTCCATCGCAAGCTCGGGCGCCATCCAGTGCGCGCTGTGGCCGGGCTCGGTCGGCTCGCCGCGGGGCCGGACGGGAAGGGCGGTGTAGATGATGCAGAGCTTCTCGGCCCAGAGATCGTATTCCGGCATGTAGGCGAAGCGGCGGAACGCTCCCAGCCGGCGCGGCCGGGCGATGTGCCAGCCGGTCTCTTCGTAGACCTCGCGGTGCAGGGCGGTCAGGGGCTGCTCGCCCGCGTCGATGCCGCCGCCGGGCAGCTGGAACTCGGGCCAGGGCTCTTGCTGATGGGTCACCAGCAGCGCCCCGTCGCGCGGCAGGATCGCGTAGACCCCGGGGCGAAGCGTGTAGCGGCGGCCGGGTTCCGGCGAAGCTCCGTAGCGTGCGATCATGTCGGCCCCCTTGGTATCTGGCTTGTCCTGCCTATATGGTGCCGGTATGCCAACGCGCGGCAGATAAGGAAACCCCATGACCATCGGCAGCAAACTTGCCTGGGACGATACCGTCCTTCCGTTTCAGCTTGATCTCTCCGACATCCGTGGCCGGGTGGCGCGGCTTGACGGTGCGCTGAACGGCATCCTGAGCCAGCATGACTACCCGGAACCGGTCGAGGCACTGGTCGCCGAGATGGCGCTGCTGACGGCGCTGATCGGGCAGACGGTGAAACTGCGGTGGAAGCTTTCGCTGCAGGTGCAGACCCGCGGCGCCCTGCGGATGATTGCGACCGACTACTTCGCCCCCGAGAAAGAGGGGCAGCCGGCGCGCATCCGGGCCTATGCCAGCTATGACGCCAGCAAGATCAGCGACGCCGCCGCCTTCGACCAGCTCGAGGACGGCTATTTCGCGATCCTCGTCGACCAGGGCAAGGGCACCACGCCCTACCAGGGCATCACCCCGCTTGCGGGCGGTTCGCTCGCGGCGTGTGCCGAGTCCTATTTCGCGCAGTCCGAGCAGCTGCCGACCCGTTTCGCGCTGAACTTCGGCAAGGCAAAGCTGGCGGACGGCACCGGCGAATGGCGCGCCGGCGGCCTGATGATCCAGACCATGCCCAAGGCCTCGCCCTTCGCCTCGGGCGAAGGCGGCACCGGCGAAAACGGACTGCTCCGCCCCGAGGACCTGGTCACCGGCGACGAGGAAGAGAACTGGCGCCGCGTGAACTTCCACGTGGACACCGTCGACGAGCTCGAACTGATCGGTCCGGACCTGCCGCCGACCGACCTGCTCGTGCGGCTCTTCCACGAGGAACAGCCCCGCGTCTTCGACGCCCAGTCGGTGCGCTTCGGCTGCACCTGTTCGGAAGATCGGGTGCGCCAGTCGCTGTCGATCTACTCGGCCAAGGACATCCAGAAGATGACCACCGAGGACGGGCTGGTCACCGCGGACTGCCAGTTCTGCGGTCGCCATTATGAGCTCGACCCCGAGAGCGTGGGGTTCGAGGCCCGGAAGTGAGCCGAACCGGGGAGCAGATCGCGGCCCTGCGCCGGGCGATGGCGGAAACCGGCGCGCCTTCGTCCGATTTCGATCTGAACCCCGGCACGGTTCTTCCCGAAAATCGCAAACTGCGGCCGGCCGGTGTGCTGGCCGCGTTCCTGCCCGGACCCGAGGGGCTCGAGCTGGTGCTCACCAAGCGCTCTTCCCGCCTCAAGCACCACCCGGGCCAGATCGCCTTTCCCGGCGGCAAGGTGGATCCGGAAGACGACGGCCCCGTCGCCGCCGCTCTGCGCGAGGCGCGCGAAGAGGTCGGTCTCCGGTCCGAAACGGTCGAGATCCTCGGCACGATGCCCCCGCACGAGACCGTCACCGGCTTTCTCGTCACCCCGGTCGTGGGCCTTGTCAGTGACAGGTTCGACCCGGTGCCCGAGCCCGGCGAGGTCGCCGAGATCTTCCGGGTTCCCTTCGAGCACGTCACCGATCGGTCGCGGTTCTCGGTGCAGGGACGGCGCTGGCGCGGCCAGCGCAGGCTCTATTACACCGTTCCCTACGGTCCCTATTACATCTGGGGCGCCACTGCGCGGATGCTGAGGGCGCTGGCCGGGCGGATGGACGGGTGACACAGGTTTCCGGCGACTGGCTGAGCTGTGATTCCACACAGCACGTGCTCGCCATGCTCGAGGCCGGCGGGCACGAGGCCTACGTGGTCGGCGGCTGCGTGCGCAATGCACTGATGAATGTCGCGGTCGGTGACGTCGACATCGCCACCAACGCGCGGCCCGAACGCGTGGTCTTGCTGGCCGAGAGCGCCGGTCTCAAGGCGGTTCCCACCGGCATCGAGCACGGCACCGTCACCGTGGTCGCCGACGGCGTAGGGCACGAGGTCACCACCTATCGCGCCGATGTCGAAACCGATGGCCGTCGCGCCGTGGTGCGCTATGCCGATGACGTGGCCGAGGATGCCGCGCGGCGCGACTTCACCATGAATGCGCTCTATGCCGACGCGCGGGGCAGGGTGCTCGACCCGCTCGGCGGGCTGACGGATCTCGAGGCACGGCGCGTGCGCTTCATCGGCGACGCGGGCGAGCGCATCCGCGAGGATTATCTGCGCATCCTGCGCTTCTTCCGTTTCATCGCATGGTACGGCGACCCCGCCGAGGGTGTCGACGCCGAGGCGCTGGCCGGGATCGCGGCCAATCTCGACGGTCTGCAAAAGCTCTCGGCCGAGCGTGTCGGGCACGAGATGGTGCGGCTCCTGCGGGCGCCCGAGCCCGAGATCGCGATCTGCGTCATGGCCGAGAGCGGGGTGCTCGACAAGGTTTTGCCCGGCGCCAGCATTCTGGCGATCCAGCCGCTTGTCGCGCTGGAACAGGGCCACGGGCTCGCGCCCGACCCGATGCGCCGGCTGGCGGGGCTTGGGTATTATGACGGCGCGTCGCTGCGGCTCTCGCGGGGGCAACAGAAGCGACTTGGGCTGTATCAGAGCCTGTTGTCCTCGGACGAGCCCATCGCCGAGACCGCCTGGCGGCACGGCGCGGAGATTGCGCTCGACGTGGCGATCCTGCGGGCGGCGAGTCTCGGGCAGCCGGTCGCGCCCTTCGTCAAGGACGAGATCGCCAAGGGCGCCGGGGCGAAGTTTCCCGTGAAACCGCGCGACCTGATGCCCGGGGTGCAGGGCCCGGAACTGGGCGAGGCGCTGCGCAGGCTCGAACGGCGCTGGATCGCCTCGGGGTTCATGCTGTCCCGGGACGACCTGCTGGAATGATCCTCGATCCGCTCTACGGGTTCGTGTTCTTCGGCCTGTTCTCGCCCGGTCCGAACGTCGTGCTGCTCACCGCCTCCGGTGCCCGCTTCGGCCTGCGCCGGACCTTACCGCATCTCTTCGGCGTGGTGCTGGGCGTGGGCGTCACCGCCGGGCTCACCGGGCTTGGCATCGCGGCACTGCTGCGCGAGGCGCCGGCGCTGGAACTCATCCTCAAGATCGCCGCCAGCGGCTGGATGATGTGGATGGCCTGGGGCCTCTGGACGGCGGACCGGCGTCGCGGCAAGGCCGATCGCGACCGGCCCATGACGCTGATCGAAGGCGCGCTCTTCCAGTGGGTGAATCCCAAGGTCTGGGCGGTGGCACTTGCCGCGGCCTCGGCCTATCCCGGCGGTGGCGGCCCGCTGGCCGAGGCACTGCGGCTTGGTAGCGCCTTTTCCGGAATCAACCTCTTCTGCTGCACCTTCTGGACCAGCGCGGGGGCACTGCTGACGTACCTGCTGACGACCCCGCGGGCGTGGCGGATTTTCGCCCGGATCATGGCGCTCGCGCTGGGGAGCTTTTCGGTCATGGTTTTCCTGTAGGGAATCGGGGAGACTTCGCGCCTCAATGACGAAGGCCCAATTCCCGTGTTCCGTTACTTTGAAGATCTCGTAGATCCGTACACCGACTACCCGCCGACCGACCGTCCTCCGACCCGGCTGCTCCCGTTCCTCACCGATTACGCGCGCCCGTTCCGCCGTGTCTTCATCTGGGCGGCGCTGCTCTCTGTCGCCGTGGCGTCGGTCGAGATCGGGTTGATCTGGGCCATGGGCTGGGTCGTGGACATTCTCGCCGGCGACCCGTCGCAGGTCTGGGAGGAACACGGCACCGCGCTGATCCTGCTCGGGCTTTTCATCCTGCTGCTCCGTCCGCTGCTGCAGGCGCTCGACGTGCTGGTGCTGAACAACGCGATCACGCCGAACTTCGGCACGCTGATCCGCTGGAGGGCACACGCGCAGGTGCTGCGCCAGTCCATCGGCTGGTTCGAGAACGATTTCGCCGGGCGCATCGCCAACCGCATCATGCAGACCCCGCCCGCCGCGGGCGAGGCGGTGTTCCAGGTCTTCGACGCCATCACTTTCGCGCTGGCCTACGTCGTTGGCGCGGCGGTGCTGCTTGCCGATGCCGACCCGCGCCTGCTGCTGCCGCTGCTGATGTGGTTCGGTGCCTACGCGCTGCTGATGCGCTGGACGATCCGGCGCGTCGGTCACGCGTCCAAGGCCGCTTCGGATGCGCGGAGCTTCGTGAACGGCCGGGTCGTGGACGCCTACACCAACATCCACTCGGTGAAGATGTTCGCGCAGGACGCGCAGGAGCTCGACTACGCCAAGGAGGCCATCGAGCGTTCGCGTGTCACGCTGCAGCGCGAAATGCGGCTCTATACCATCATGGATGTGGCCCTGGTGATCCTCAACGGGCTGCTGATCGTCGGTGTGGTGGGCTGGGGGCTTCTGCTGTGGATGCAGGGCGGGGCCTCGGTCGGCGTGGTGGCCGCCGCAACCGCGCTGACGCTTCGGCTCAATGCCATGACCGGCTGGATCATGTGGGCGCTCACCACCTTCTTCCGCCAGCTCGGTGTCGTGGCCGAGGGGATGGAGACCATCGCCCAGCCGATCACCCTGACCGACGCGCCGGGCGCCGCGCCGCTGGTGCTCGACCGGGGCGAGATCACCCTCGAGAACGTCAGCCACCATTACGGTCGCGGGCAGGGCGGGCTCGACCGCATCTCGCTGACCATCGAGCCGGGCGAGAAGATCGGGCTGGTGGGGCGCTCGGGGGCGGGGAAATCGACCCTCGTGAAGCTGCTTCTGCGGTTCTACGACGCCGAGGGCGGCCGCATCCTGATCGATGGGCAGGACGTGACGAAGGTCCAGCAGGACAGCCTGCGCCGCACCATCGGCATGGTGCAGCAGGACAGCGCGCTCCTGCACCGCTCGGTTCGCGAGAACCTGCTCTACGGTCGCCCGGGCGCCAGCGAAGAGCAGATCGTCGCGGCGGCGAAGCAGGCGCAGGCGCACGAGTTCATCCTCACCCTGCAGGATCCGCAGGGGCGCAGCGGCTACGATGCCCATGTGGGCGAGCGCGGCGTAAAGCTCTCGGGCGGGCAGCGGCAGCGTATCGCGCTGGCGCGGGTCATCCTCAAGGACGCGCCGATCCTGCTCCTCGACGAGGCGACCTCGGCGCTTGATTCCGAGGTCGAGGCGGCGATCCAGGACACGCTCTACGGCATGATGGAGGGCAAGACCGTGATCGCGATCGCGCACCGGCTCTCGACCATCGCGCAAATGGACCGTATCCTCGTGCTCGACGGTGGACGCATCGTCGAACAAGGCAGCCATGACGTGCTTCTGCACCAAGCCGGCCTATATGCGAGCTTCTGGGCCCGCCAGTCCGGCGGGTTTCTCGACCCCGACATGCAAGGTGACAAGGCATCGGAATGAGCTTTTCCGACATAATAGACCCGTTTTCGCGCGCGCAGACCCCGCCTCCCCAGACCCTCGGACGCTTCGTCCTCTGGGCGCTGAAGGGCGCCTGGCCGGTGCTGATCCCCGCCGGCATCCTGTCGGCACTGGGCGGTGCCTTCGAGGTCCTGACGGCGAAACTGCTGGGCGACGTGATCGACCGCACGCTCGAGAGCGACGCCACGACCGTGTTCTCGGCGCACTGGCCGTTCCTGCTGTTCTGCGCGGTGTTCTTCATCGCGGTGCGGCCGGGGATCGCCGGGCTTTCCGCCTACATCCAGTCGGTCGTGATGCAGCCCAACGTGTTCAACCTGATCCTGAGCCGGGTGCACCGCTACACGCTGGGCCATTCCGTCACCTTCTTCGACAACGACTTCGCGGGGCGGATCTCGCAGAAGGAGATGCAGACCGCTCGGGCGCTGAACGACGTGATCTCCGAGGTGGTGCAGGCGATCCTCTTCGCGCTGGCCTCGGTGGTGGGCTCGGTGCTGCTGGTGGGGTCCATCGACTGGCGCATCGCCATGGGGCTGCTGGCCTGGGTTGTGGCCTATGCCTTTTTGCTGCGGTTCTTCATGCCGCGCATCCGGGCCCGCTCCAAGGCGCGCGCCGCCGCACGGGCCATGGTGACCGGTCAGCTCGTCGATACGGTGACCAACATCAAGACCGTGAAGCTCTTCGCTCATGACGACTTCGAGGACGAGGCCGCGCTCGGCGCCATGTCGACCTACCGCGACCGCTTCATCTCGTTCGGGCGGGTCGCGTCGGCGTTCCGGCTTTGTCTCATGGCGCTGGCGGGGACGCTGCCGGTGGTGCTGATCGGCGGTGCGCTGTTCTTCTGGTCGCAGAGCTTCGTCACCGCGGGCGACATCGCCGCCACCGGCGCGGTCGCGATCCGGCTCAGCCAGATGACCGGCTGGGTCAGCTTCACGCTCATGGGCATCTACGCCAACATCGGCGAGATCGAGGATGGCATCCGCACCATCACCCCGGCGCACACGCTGCTCGACGCCCCCGGCGCGACGCCGCTCGAGGTTACCAGCGGCGAGATCGATTTCCGCGACGTGGCGTTCTCCTACGGGCGCAAGGAGGGCGGGGTCGAGCACATCGCCGTGACCCTCGCTCCGGGTGAGAAGGTCGGCGTCGTCGGCGCCTCGGGCGCCGGCAAGTCGACCATGGTTGCGCTGCTGTTGCGGCTCTATGACGCCGAAAAGGGCGGTATTTTCATCGACGGCCAGAACATCGCCGAGGTCACGCAGGAGAGCCTGCGCCGCCAGATCGGCATGGTCACGCAGGAGACCGCGATGTTCAACCGCTCGGCGCTGGACAACATCCGCTACGGCCGGCCCGGTGCCACCATGGAGGATGTCATCGCCGCCGCCGAGAAGGCCGAGGCGCATGAGTTCATCCTTGGCCTGCGCGACCACATGGGGCGCGAGGGCTATGACGCGCATCTGGGCGAGCGCGGCGTAAAGCTCTCGGGCGGGCAGCGGCAGCGCATTGCGCTGGCCCGCGCCATCCTCAAGGACGCGCCGATCCTGGTGCTGGACGAGGCCACCTCTGCGCTCGATTCCGAGGTCGAGGCGGCGATCCAGTCGGCGCTCGAGCGGGTGATGGAGGGCAAGACGGTCATGGCCATCGCGCACCGGCTCTCGACCCTCTCCGAGATGGACCGGATCATCGTGCTGGACCGCGGCCACATCGTCGAGCAGGGCACCCATGACGAACTGCTGGCGCAGGACGGGCTCTACGCGCGGTACTGGCACCGGCAGTCGGGCGGGTTCATCGTGCCCGAGGCAGAGGCGGTGGAGGACGCCGCCGAGTGAAACGCGTTATGATTGTCGGGCAGCCGGGCGCTGGGAAATCGACCCTCGCCCGGCAGCTTGGCGCACGCACCGGCCTGCCGGTCGTGCACATCGACCACATCCACTGGACGCCCGGATGGGTCGAACGCGAGCGCGAGGAGAAGCTCGCGATGATGCGCGCCGCCGAGCGCAAGGAGAGCTGGATCATCGAGGGCGGGCTCTCGGCCACGTGGGACACGCGGCTCGCCCGCGCCGACCCGGTCCTCGTGCTCGCCATTCCGCTTGCTCTGCGGCTTGGGCGGTTGCTGAGGCGGGGGTTCGAGTTCGCCGGCGGCCAGCCCCGCCCCGATCTTCCCGACAATTGCCCCGAGCGCTTCGACGCCGAGTTCCTGAAATGGGTCTGGGACACGCGGCACAGCAACCGTGTCCGCAACCGTTCGGTGGCCGATCAGGCCGGCCCCGGGGTCCGCACCGTGGTGCTGACTTCGCCCCGCGCGGTGCGGCGCTTTCTGCGCGATCTCGACAGCGGGGCCGTTGCGGGGCATTAGTCCCGCATGGAACAGGTCACGATCGAACGTCTCGGGCATCAGGGGGATGGCATTGCGCCGGGCCCTGTCTTCGTGCCCGGAGCTCTGCCCGGCGAAACCGTCGAGGGCGAGATTGCCAACAACGTGATGGCGGCGCCGCGCATCGTCACGCCCTCGGAGATGCGGGTGAAGGCGCCCTGTCGCCACGCCAAGGGCTGCGGCGGCTGCCAGCTTCAGCACGCCCGCGACGATTTCGTCGAGGACTGGAAGGTCGGGGTGGTTCGGCACGCGCTCTCCGCCCACAAGCTCGAGACCGAGTTTCGACCCTGCGCAACCTCGAAACCGCAAAGCCGGCGGCGCGCGACCTTCTCGGCCCGGCGTACCAAGAAGGGCGCGCTGGCGGGGTTCCACATGAAGGGCTCGGACGTCATCGTGCCGGTGCCCGATTGCCTGCTGGTCGATCCGAAGCTCGCCGCCGGCCTGCCGCTGGTCGAGGCGATGGCCGTGCTCGGCGGCAGCCGCAAGGGAGAGCTGTCGGTACTGTTGACGACCGGGGCCAACGGGCTCGACGTCAGGGTGAGCGGCGGCAAGGAGCTCGATCCGCAGCTGCAGTCCGAGCTCGCCGATCTGGCGCGTGCGCATGACGTGGCGCGGGTCGCCTGGGGCGACGAGGTGGCGCTGACCCGGCGCCCGGCGGTGCAGAAGATGGGCCGCGCCGAGGTCGTACCGCCGCCCGGCGCCTTCCTGCAGGCCACGCCCGAAGGCGAGGCCGCGCTGCTGGCCGGTGTGCGCGAAGCGGTGGGCGACGCCAGCCATATCGTCGATCTCTTTGCCGGTTGCGGTACCTTTGCGCTGCCGCTGGCGGAAAACGCGCGGGTCCACGCGGTCGAGGGCGACAAGGCGATGACCGTCGCGCTCGACAAGGGCTGGCGCATGGCCGAGGGGCTGCGTCATGTCACCTCCGAGGCGCGCGATCTCTTCCGCAACCCGCTGCTGCCCGAGGACCTGCACCGCTTCGATGCCGCGGTGATCGACCCGCCCCGCGCCGGCGCCGAGGCACAGGTGGCCGAGCTTGCCGCGGCCCGGATCCCGCGCATCGCCTTCGTCTCGTGCAACCCGGTGACCTTCGCCCGCGACGCGTCGGTTCTGGTGGCCGCGGGCTATACGCTCGACTGGTTGCAGGTGGTGGATCAGTTCCGCTGGTCGACCCACGTGGAACTGGTGGCGCAGCTCAGCCTCACGGATCGGTGAAACCGTTAGATTCCGCAGAAGCGCCGACTATGCCGGAGGCTGAATTTGCGCTATAAACTGGTCGCAAAAAGAGACCGAAAATAACAACGAGCGGACAGATGCGGTTTTTCAGGCTGATTCTCATCATCGCCTTGCTGGGCGGCCTCGGGGCATGCAGCAGCAAGTTCAGGACCTACAACGGGCCCGAAGTGACTCAGGTCGTGGTCAAGAAGAGCACCCGCAGGATGTATCTCCTGCACAATGACAAGGTGCTCGAAAGCTACGACATCGGGCTCGGCTTCCAGCCCCAGGGTCACAAGCAGTACGAGGGCGACGGCAAGACGCCCGAGGGGCTCTATTTCATCGACCGGCGCAACCCGAACTCGAATTTCCACCTGAGCATCGGGATTTCCTACCCCAACCCCTACGACCGCGCCTTCGCGGCGTCTTCGGGGAAAAGCCCGGGCGGCGACATCTTCATCCACGGCGGTCCGCCGAAGGACAAGAAGCGTCGCGGCGGCGGCAGCTGGAGAAGCAACGGCCGCGACTGGACCTGGGGATGCATCGCCGTCTCCGACCGCGAGATGGAAGACATCTACGCCATGGTCCGCGACGGCACGCCGATCACCATCCAGCCCTGATCCGGGGCTTATGCCCAAAGAAAAGCCCGGCCACCGCAAGGGGCCGGGCGATTCGTGTCACGTGGCGGGCGGGATCAGACCGCGCCGGCCCCCGGCGCGCCGGTCACCAGCGTCCACCAGATCTTGCCGTTGCTCTCCTGATACCAGGCGAAGCCCATGTCGCGGGCCGAGGCGTCGAGGATGACGTTGCGGGTTGCGTCCTCTTCCATCCACGCTGCGAGGGTCTCGAGCTCGGTCTCGTAGGTCTCGGAGATGTTCTCTCCCACGAGGCGGCCGGAGTAGCCCACGCGCTGCACCCGGTCGATCGGCGAGGAGCCGTCCGAGCCGAAGTGCCACGGGCGGTTCTGCACCGACATGTCGCGCGCGTGAGTTGCGGCGGCGGCGTTGAGCCTTGCATCAAGCTGAAGCGGCGCCACGCCGCGCGCCTGGCGCAGTGCGTTGACCGAATCGAGCATGTTGTATTCGATCTTGCCTTCGGACCCCGCGGGAATCCGGTAGGCACGAGGCAGGGGTTTGCCGTCCGGGCCGAGTTGCGGTGCGGTGACCGTCGGGCCACAGGAAGCGGCCAGGAGCGCCGCGGAAATCATGAGGAACGAGCGTCGGTTCATGGTCCTGCCTAGCTATATCGTGGGTTTTCCCGCCTTAACGTGCGCGCCTAGGCTAATCAAACGCACAACGTCGTGAAGTGGCCAACGTAACACGGTTTGACACGCGACTGAGGCTTTACGGCCATAACCCGGGACCGGTATCATGGGACATGATCCCCAGTTTTTGGGGCTTTTGGCGTTTGTGCAACAAGGATACCACCGACATGGCACAGAAAGGCTTTGACCGTCGCGCGTTTCTCGCCGGCAGCGCGGCACTGATCGGGACGCCTGCGCTCGCGCAGAACGTGAACGGCAGTGACACCGTCGAGATCGAGCGGGACATCTCGCCCGCGACGCGGCGCAACATCTCGAGCTTCCGGTCGCTCGACTGGCACCCGCACTTCAACTCGCTGAACAACGGGGCCATCCTCGTCGACATCAGCTCGCGCGCGCTGCACTTCTGGGAAGCGTCCGGCGCGTACCACCTGTACCCGTGCTCGGTCCCGCTGACCGAGGACCTGACCCGCCGCGGTCGTACCCAGGTGGTTCTCAAGGACCCGTCGCCCGACTGGCGGCCGACCCCCTCGATGAAAGAGCGCAACCCCGAGTGGCCCGATTACGTCGGCCCCGGCCCGGACAATCCGCTCGGCACCCGTGCCATGCATCTGAGCTGGACGTACTACCGTATCCACGGTACCCATGACACACGCAAGATCGGGCGTCGGTCCTCTAACGGTTGTATCGGGCTCTACAACGAGCACATCGAACAGCTCTACAATATGTCCGTCGTGGGCACTCAGGTGTTGCTGATTTAACCACAGGGCGAGCGCGACGCATTCGGCGTCAACAACTTGAGTTTGCATTCACCAGGAATTGCTGCTTAGACAGATTTACGAGGTAAGTCTTGGGTGCTTGACGTGGAAATTTCTATCTGCGTCAGGCGATTATCTGGAGGATAACATGAAAAAACTCGTTCTCGCCGCCGTGCTTGCCGGTACCGCATCGACCGCAATGGCCGGTTCCTATGCCAAAGACGACGTGGTCATGGAGCCCGTCGTCGTCGTGGAAGAGACTCAACAGAGCTCGTCCTCGGCCGGCATCGTGATCCCGCTGCTGCTGATCGCCGTGATTGCCGCTGCCGCATCGGCCGACTGATCACCGATCGTCTTCGGACAAGGAAAAGGCGGTGCCTCGGCACCGCCTTTTTCTTTGCGCAGAGCCTGGCCCGTCGCCCCTGGGCGGGTCAGGAGACCCAGCCCGCGAGGTTCTGCTCGATGACCTCCGACAGCGCGTCGATATGCGCAGGATCGTCGTTGAGGCAGGGGATGTAGGTGAACTGCTCCCCGCCCGCGTGCTCGAAACTCTCGCGGATTTCCTCGTTGATCTCTTCCAGCGTCTCGATGCAATCCGCCGAGAAGGCCGGCGCGATCACCGCGATCTTCTTCTTGCCCAGCTTTGCCAGCTCGGCCACGTGCTCGACCGTGTAGGGTTTGAGCCATTCCTCCGGACCGAAGACCGACTGGAAGGTCGTGGTGATCCGGTCCTCGCCCCAGCCCAGCCGCTCGCGCAGAAGCCGCGTCGTCTTCTGGCACTGGCAATGGTACGGATCGCCCTGCATCAGGTAGCGCTTGGGCATGCCATGGTAGCTCACCACCAGGATGTCCGGCTTCTCGGCCAGCGCCCCGTAGCCGCGCTCGACCGACTGGGCCAGGGCCTCGATGTAGCTCGGCTGCTCGAAATACGGATCCACGACGCGGGCGGTGGGCTGCCACGCCTCGTCCATCAGCGCCCGGAAGAACTGGTCGTTGGCCGTGGCCGAGGTGGCGCCGGCGTAGTGCGGGTAGAGCGGGAAGAACAGGATCTTGCGGCAGCCGGCCTTGACCATCGTCTCGACCTTGGACTTGGTCGAGGGGTTGCCGTAGCGCATGCAGAAATCGACCATGACCTGATCGCCGTAGCGCGCCTGCATCTTGGCGGCGATGGCGGCGGTCTGCTGCTTGGTGATGGTCATGAGGGGGCTCTCGTTGAGCTCCTCGTTCCAGATCGACTTGTAGTTGGCGCCCGAGCTGAACGGCCGCTTGGTCAGGATGATCCCCTGCAGCAGCGGCTGCCACTTCCACTTCGGATAGTCGATGACCCGCGTGTCAGAGAGGAACTCGTTCAGGTACCGCCGCATCGGCCAGTAGGAGTAGTGGTCCGGCGTGCCGAGGTTGGCGAGAAGGACCCCGACTTTCGGTGCGGAGATCGCGGGGTGATCGGAGGGCCCGTGAGCGGGGCGGGCGGCCTTGTCGGTGGCGTCGAGCATTGTCCTGTCCTGAGGTGATCCTGATGACTTTACTTAGGTATCTCGTCTTTGGAATGATTCAATCTTCAAGAGGTGTTTCATTGACGTTCAGGGCGTCAGCGAGACGTTGCGCCGCAGATCCCGGGCGCAGCGGCTTCTGCTGGCTCGCGTCCGGGGCCCATCCGGTGAGGGTCACGATCTCGAAACTGGCGGTGACGCGGCCGCTGTCGTCGGAGAAGCCCTCGGCATAGAGCTCGGCGGCGCGCAGCAGCACGGCGCGGCGGGTCGGGCGGCGGAGGCGGGCGGTCAGGGCGTTGGTCTCGCCCATGGCGCGCAGGTCGCGCATCAGGTGCAGCGCCGAGTCGTAGCTGGCGGTGAGCGTGAAGCTGTCCGCCACCGGCAGCGCCAGCCCGGCCCTTTGCAGCAGGCCACCAAGGCCGCGGATCTCGCCCATCGGCAGCACCCGGGGCGAGAGGCCGCCGGTGATCTCGATCTCGGCCTGGCCGAGCGCCGAGCGCAGCTCGTGCAGGGTCTGCCCGCCGAAGCACAGCGCGAGCAGCAGCCCGTCGGCCCTCAGCGCGCGGCGGCATTGCACCAGCTGGCCCACCGGGTCGTTGGCCCAGTGCAGCGCCATGGCGTGGACCACGAGGTCATGCGCGCCTTCGTCGAGCGCCAGCACTTCGTCGTCGGGCAGGATCCGGGCGTCGGGGAGGAAGCCGTCCCAGACCTGCGGAAAAGCTGTCACGACGGCCGGTGATTTAAACGTTCTGTTAACCACCATCAGCCGATCCTGCACCTCGTCGCGGGCGGCCTCGTGCAAGAACACTGCAGGGTCGTTCGCGGCACGAGCGCGGTGTCGGCTCAGGGCGATGCGGTCGGTGAGGGGCGCGGGGCTGGACATGGAGGTTGCTTAGAATGTTCGCGCCCGCCTTGCAAACCATGCTGCGTATCGTCTACCCGGCCCGCTGCCTGCTCTGCGGTGGCCTCGTCGAAAGCGACTTCGGCCTGTGTGGGCCGTGCTGGCGCGACACCCCCTTCACCTCGGGACTGGCCTGCGCCACCTGCGGCACGCCGCTGCCCGGCAGCTCCGAGGAAGAAGAGTTCTGCGACGCATGCCTGACCACGCCGCCGCCGTGGCAGCGCGGGGTTGCGGCGATGCTCTACCGCGACAACGGCCGCAAGCTCGTGCTGATGTTGAAGCACGGCGACCGTCACGACATCGCCGGGGCCGCTGCGGTCTGGATGGCGCGCAAGGCCCGCGCGCTCGTGCGTCCCGAGATGATCGCGGTGCCGGTGCCTCTGCACCTGCGGCGGCATCTGCGGCGGCGCTTCAACCAGTCGGCGCTTCTCGCCCGCGGACTGGCGCGGGAGCTCGATCTCGACTGGTGCCCCGACGCGCTCGAGCGTCCGCGCCACACCCCTGCGCTTGACGGCAAGACCCGCGAGGAGCGCTGCGTCACGCTTG
>NZ_JAATOS010000702.1:0-1647 GCF_011806505.1 Salipiger sp. HF18
ACTTCCAGCGCTATATCGAGCACCTGCCCACTGCCGGCGAAATCGTGCTCTACGACCGCTCCTGGTACAACCGCGCCGGGGTGGAGCGCGTCATGGGGTTCTGCGCGCCAAACGACTACCTGGAGTTCATGCGCCAGACCCCCGATCTCGAACGGATGCTGGTGCGCTCGGGGCTCAGGCTCTTCAAGTACTGGTTCTCGGTCACGCAGGAGGAGCAGCGCCGCCGCTTCAAGAGCCGCGAGACCGATCCTTTGAAACAGTGGAAGTTGTCGCCCATCGACAAGGCCAGCCTCGACAAGTGGGACGATTACACCGAGGCCAAGGAGGCCATGTTCTTCTACACCGACACCGCGGATTCGCCCTGGATCGTGGTGAAGTCCGACGACAAGAAGCGCGCCCGGCTGAACTGCATGCGCCACTTCCTGACGATGATCGACTACCCGGACAAGGACCGGAAGATCGTCACCCCGCCCGATCCGCTGATCGTTGGCGGCGCGGCGCACGTGATCCATCGCTCGGACCATATCCTCGGCACCGCGCTGCACCCGAGCATCCGCCACGGGACGAGCTGAGCCCGTCCCGCAGGGCGCCTTGCAGTCAGAGGTGGTCGCCGAGCCAGTCCTGCAGCGGCTGCAGCCGCCCGAATGCGGCGGTGAGCCCGACGCCCGGGTCGGCGCTCAGCGCGTCGAACAGGTCGTCGAGCCAGAGCACGCAGCCGCTGCGCTGCAGGAACGCCGCGCGCGGGTGGTCCGGCGGGTAGGGCTCGGGCACCTCGGCGAGATCGGGCGCGTTCATCCGCACCCCGGTCTCGGCCACCAGCGTCTCGAGGCGGGCGCCGGCGGGGCCGTCCACCGCCCGCCGCCAGCGCAGCAGCTGTGCCTCGTCAAAGGCCATGACGCCGCAACCCGCGGTGGCATAGTCCGGCGACAGGCCGAAATACCAGGCGCGCCCGTCGGGCACCGACCACGCGGCGTGCAGGTGGGTGTAATAGGGCGTCTTGTCCTGCGAGAAGCGGACATCGCGATGGGGACGGAAGAGCTTGCTCCGGACCGGCAGGCCATTGGCGGATTCCAGCCACCTCGTCACGCTCAGCAGCAGGCGCTCGGCCGGCCGCTTCACCTCTGAATCGTAGCGCGCCTTCTGGGCACGGAACCATTCCCGGTCGTTGTTGCGTGCAAGTTCTTCCATAAAATTGCGCACTTGTGGCGCGAAGTTGCAAAGTTCCATTTGCGCGGGCATCGCGCATCTCCAATATGACTCAAAACAAAACAGGGGGACGCTAGCACGATCCTGCGCGGGCGTCTCCCCACGGACTTGTCAACGCACGGGCCCCGTGGATAGTTGCGTCTCATGAAACGTCTTCTTGCCTGCTTTCTGTCTCTCTTGCCCGCCGCGCAGGCCTTCGCGCACCCGCATGTCTTCGTCGACACGACGCTGCGGGTGGTGCTCGACGACAACCAGCGCGTGACCGGGATCGAGCTGCACTGGGCCTATGACGAGTTCTTCACCCTCATGCTGCTCGAGGACATGGGCCTCGATCCCGACGGCGACGGCGTGCTGACCGAGGACGAGCTTGCCATCCTGCAGGGCTTCGAGCTCGACAACTGGCCCGAGGATTTCGAGGGTGACATCTATCTCTACGACGAC
>NZ_JAATOS010000703.1:0-1624 GCF_011806505.1 Salipiger sp. HF18
AGCCGGCCCCGTTCGAGCCGGTCTACGAGGGCGTCGAGACGGCGCTGCTGGACGGCGACCTGGTGAATTTCTTCGTCGCGATGCGCGGCGCGCGTGGCTCCTCGGACGTCGAGGACTACGCGGAATGCGCTGCGGCGCAGTATGCGCTGATCCGGGGCTACGGCTTCGCGCGGCATCTGCGCACGAATGTCGCGCAAGAGGGTGGCCTCTGGCGCGGAGATGCTGTTTACACGATCTCGGCGGCGCTGCCGCGAGGGCTCAAGACCATCGACGCGGAAGTCGTCGCGCTGGCCTGTGCCGAGAACGGAATACCGATGGTGTGAGGGACACTTGATGGCAGACTTCTTCTCAACCCCGTTCGGAACCTTCGTGATCATCCTCGCGCAATGCGTGGCCGTCCTGGCCTTCGTGATGATCTCGTTGCTGTTCCTGGTCTACGGCGACCGCAAGATCTGGGCCGCGGTCCAGATGCGGCGCGGGCCCAACGTCGTGGGCACCTTCGGCATTCTCCAGTCCGTGGCCGACGCGCTGAAATACGTCGTCAAGGAAGTGGTGATCCCGGCGGGGTCCGACAAGGCCGTGTTCATCATGGCGCCGATGATTTCCTTCGTCTGCGCGATGATCGCATGGGCGGTGATTCCGTTCTCGGACGGCTGGGTGCTGGCGGACGTCAATGTCGCCATCCTCTACGTCTTCGCCATCTCCTCGCTCGAGGTCTACGGCGTGATCATGGGCGGATGGGCGTCGAACTCGAAATACCCGTTCCTCGGGGCACTGCGCTCGGCGGCGCAGATGATCTCCTACGAGGTCTCCATCGGTCTCATCATCATCGGGGTGATCATCTCGACCGGCTCGATGAACTTCGGCCAGATCGTGACCGCGCAGGACACCGGCTGGGGCCTCCTGGGCTGGTACTGGCTGCCGCATTTCCCGATGGTCTTCCTGTTCTTCATCTCGGCGCTGGCCGAGACCAACCGCCCGCCCTTCGACCTTCCCGAAGCGGAATCGGAGCTGGTGGCCGGCTACCAGGTGGAATACTCGGCAACGCCCTTCCTGCTGTTCATGGCCGGTGAATACATCGCCATCTTCCTGATGTGCGCGCTCACCTCGCTGCTGTTCTTCGGCGGCTGGCTGTCGCCGATCCCGGGCCTGCCGGACGGCGCGCTCTGGATGGTCGGCAAGATGGCCTTCTTCTTCTTCGTGTTCGCCATGGTGAAGGCGATCACGCCCCGCTATCGCTACGACCAGCTCATGCGACTCGGCTGGAAGGTGTTCCTGCCCTTCAGCCTCGCCTGGGTGGTCTTCGTCTCCTTCGCCGCCAAATTCGGCTGGTTCTGGGGGATCTTCGCCCGCTGGACCACGGGAGTGTAACCAATGACGGATCAACTCGAGTACGGCTTTCAAGCAGAACTGGCGGACCACATCTTCCGTATCTACCACCTCTCGGATGGAAGCTATGAGCTTGAGGTGGATGGAGCGAGATCGGGTCGGTGCGGCACTTTGGAAGCAGCGCGGAACAGCGCTGCTCAGTTCCTAGAGAGCATCGAATTCGCAGAACACAAATACACTCAACTTCTAAAGCCGAGCATGTGGAAAGAATTCTGCTATGACCCAGGCCCGGAGG
>NZ_JAATOS010000704.1:0-1618 GCF_011806505.1 Salipiger sp. HF18
ATCCAGCGAGTTGGCCTTCTCGACCAGTTGGCGGAAATCCTCGACCAGCGCCGGTACCTCGGAGGTGGCGCCCGAGAGGTCGTCCGCCACGCCGGTCACCGTGTCGGCGGCGGCAGTGGCGCTTTCCAGCGTCTCGGCGAGCTTGCCCACCAGGTCAGCGGTGCGCAGGTCCTCGATGATGCCGCGCAGTTCCAAGACTGTGGCGTTGAGCTCGCCCGGCAGGGCCTGGACCTCGTCGCTGCCGATCACACCGCGGGCGTCGTCGAGCAGGCCGGTGACCGCACCCGGCACGCTGCGCAGGTTCTCGTCGCTGGCAAAGCTCTCGATGGCGCGGAGGGTGGCGACCGCCTGGTCCATCAGTTCCTCGACCGGCAGGTTGTCGACGCGCTTGAACAGCCCCTCGGCGGTGGCCGCGACATCCGGCAGGTCCGAGGCCACCGAGGGCAGCACCGGCGCCGCGGTGTCGAAGATGCCAAGGGCGGCGGGCGCGGCGTCCGGGATTTCGGCCAGCTCGATCATCAGGTTGCTGCTGAACAGCCCCGGCGAGGCCAGCCGCGCGCGCAGACCGCCCTGCACCGCCTCGGAGAGGAAGCGGATGGTCTCGGCCTGCGGCGCGTCGGCGTCGAGCCCGAGCGAACGCGGGTCGATCTGGATCGACGCGCGCAGCTTGACCTGCTGACGGCCGCTGGTGTCGTCGATGAAGGCACCGATGCCGGTGACCGAGCCGACCTTGAGGCCGCGATAGGTGACCGAAGAGCCCGCCTCGAGACCGCGCACGCTCTCGTCGAACTCGACGACCAGGTCCACGGCGTTGTCGAGCGTCTCGCTGAACACGCTGTCGCGGGCCGCGCCTTCGTCGTCGAAGAGGTCGAAGACGTAGCGCGAGCCAACCGGGCTGCCGCCGGAGAACACCGTGTCGAAGGCGACGCCGCCACGCAGCAGCGAGGACAGCGAGCCCACCGACAGGTCGAGCCCGCCCGGTCCGAAGTTCACGTTGAAGCCCGAGGTGTTCCAGAACCGCGTCGCGGTGGTGATGCGCTTGTCATGGGGCGCCTCGATGAAGGCGTCGGCGATGACCCCCTTGCCGGAATCGAGCAGCCTCGGCGTCTCGATGCGGCCGACCTCGACGCCCTGGTGCAGGATCGGCGCCCCGGCCGAGAGCATGCTGCCGTTGGCGGCTCGCAGCACGATGCGCGTGCCCTCCATCCCCGGCTTCACCAGCGGCGCGGAATCGAGCCCGGTGAAACGGGTGGCCTCGGCCCCCGCCTGCGGCTCGAACGCCGCCTCGAGATAGACGCCCGAGAGCACCGTGTTCAGCCCCGTGATGCCCGAGGCGCTGACCTCGGGCCGGACGACCCAGAACTGCGCGTCGTCGGGCAGCGACGAGGCCACGTTGTTGTCGACCCGCGCCTTCACCAGCACCGAGGTCAGGTCGGACGAGAACGCGACGTCCTCGACCACGCCGATGTCGACGTCGCGGTAGCGGATCGAGGTCTCGCCGGCGACGATGCCGGCGGCGTTCTCGAAGGTGATCTCGATGCGCGAGCCGCGCTCGGAGAAGCTCTTCCAGGCGATGCCGAGCGTTACCGCGAGCGCCAGGATCGGCACCAGCCACGTC
>NZ_JAATOS010000705.1:0-1613 GCF_011806505.1 Salipiger sp. HF18
CACGGTTTTTGCCGAACTTGGACCTTGATTGTGAGAGTGCCGCCGGAAATGACCGGTGGTGATTTTTTCATATTAAGCAGCCTCAAGAAAACGCAGGGTCTTAACCTCGCAAGTCTCATAGATTTCGCATATCAGCAATACGTTTTACAACTACACTAGGCATCTCGCGCTCCACGACAGTCAACCTCTTGCCTATCAATGAAGCAGAGATCACCGAGCAGCTATGGGCGACTGCCGGTCACGCTGCGGGAGTACTCAGCCTCGATCTTCGACTGGGATCCGGAGACCGACGAGCAGGAGATCCTGAGCCAGGACCTCTCCAGTGACGATGTCGAGCTCGGCACCGTCGAAGGGCTCGGTGCTGCCACCGTGGAGCTCGACAGCGGCGGGGCCGTGGTGCTGATGGTCGAGTTCAGTTTCGATGCGATCACCGACTACGTGGTCGACGAGTACGAGGTCGGCTGGCGGGAGGACGGCGAGACTATCTTCGTGGCGCTGCCCGATATTCCCGACAGCGCGGTCGAAGGCGCCACCGTCACCGGCCGCTTCGGCCCCGTCGCCTTCGGGCAGAGCTACGACCTGCGTGTCCGCGCCATCGGCCCCGCCAGCGAGGGGCTCTGGTCCTACGTCCTCGGCATCGTCGCGGGCCTGCAGGTCACCGGCGCCGGCGCGGCGCTTGGCGGCGCGGGCGAGCTGACCGTGAGCGGCACCGCGCCGGACAACGGCTATTACGACGGGCTGCGGCTCTACCGCGCCGCGGTGGGGGCAGACTTCGGCGATGCCGTGGAGGTCGGCCAGGACGACAGCGTCGCCACCGGCGCGGGCTTCGCGCTGACCTTCACCGGGCTCGCGCCGGGGCCCGGGGACTTCTGGATCGTGCCCTACACCATCACGGGCACCGACGGCACACCTGCTGCGCTCGGCAGCTTCACCATCACCTGAGAGAGCATGTGACATGACGTTCACCCTTCCGACCACCGGCAGCGGCCCGGTGATGTCCATGAAGCAATGGCTCGAAGCGGCCATCAATGCCGCCATCGAGGCGGCGGTCTCGGCGGCGGCCCTGGGCTTCGTGCTCTACGGTTCCGTCTCGGCCGGGCTGGCTGCCACGCAGGACGGCGAGGGCTTCTCGGTCTTCACCGCGACCGGGCTGCAGCTCTATGTCAACAGCGCGGGCGTGGCGGACCTGCAGGGGGAGATCCCGCTGGCCTCGACGACCACGGCGCTCGCCGCGCGCATCACCGCGCTCGAGGATCAGGCCTTTGCCGAGAGCCCGATCTATGAAACCACGGCAGCAGGCATCGCCGCCACGGGCGAGGGGGACCGGTTCCGGGTCGAGAACGCCGACACGGCCATCGCCTACGACATCTACGACCACGACCCCGGCGGCGTGGCCACCTTCGTCACCGACATTCCCGCGGGGTCCGCACTGGCCACCAAGCTGACCTCCTCGGCAAACCTTGCCGATGTCGCAGACCCGGACGCGGCGCGGGCCAATATCGGCGCTCCGTCGGCGGCGGTGTTGTCGGACGTGTCGCTGGCCGTCGGCGACGTCGCAGCTCGCACCGAGGGCATCTACAGCGACGGCGAGGTGATCCCGTTCGATCCCGTGG
>NZ_JAATOS010000706.1:0-1597 GCF_011806505.1 Salipiger sp. HF18
GTTACGAAACACTGCTGAACTGGATGTTGGCTAGGCGGATAATTCGGCGATGTGTTGTCGCGCCAGCGCTTGTGCAATTCATAAGTTAAATTGCCGACAGGGTCGCGAAGACAACGATCAGCGAGCCCGCCATGCCCAGTGTGAGCAACAGGGTGCGCGATGGTGCTGGTCCGCTCACGGCCGTTTCATCATTCGCGACTGCCAGCCGCAGACCAAGAACAATCATCGTCACACCGAGTATGATCCCGATCCACTCCGTTGCGGCCAACATTTTTGACATGGGCGCCTTTGCTATCGGGAAGATATGGGCAAGATCGAGAGCATAGACCGCTACATAAGCGACGCCTGCGACTATTGGCGAAACCCCCGCATGGCCGGTGCGAAACATGCGATAGCCCAGAACGAGACTTCCAATGCCGAGGCAGGTGAGAAAGATATTGAACGCAGCAAGTACCGCGACGCTATAACCCGGAAACGTTCGGGTTTCGACAAATCCACCCGGGATCATCAGGGTGAGATTGACTGCGCTCAATATTACAAGGATGCATAGCGCGTGAAAAGGCTTCATATTGACATAGCTTCCGTAGATCGAGGGGGGAGGAGGGGCGCCATCAGGAGCAAAAATGCTCTCTGCGAGAGAGCTGCTTCTGCTTCCTCTGACAAAGTGGAACCGTTCAGGGCAAACCATCGATCCAAGGTCGCAATCAGATTCAACGCGACTTCGGTCAGCAGCGTGATGGGAAAGTCATCGCGCACTGCGCCGATAGACTGACCTGCGATAAGTAAGTCATCAATGCTGCCGCGTATCGCGGCCAGTGGTTCCGCGAAGGACTGTTGCGCCGCGGCTTCCCGGTGCAACGTCCTGAGCAAGCTAGCAAGACGGCCGTCACCTTGAAGCGTTTTTGTGAGCCGTGCACAAATTGCAGTAAGTTCGAGCCAGTACTCTCTTGCGTCGGAAGCAGATGCTGCTTTGCGGGATTGATCAATGAAATCATAGTGCCGAACGCGGCGCTCAAGCGTTGCGCAGAAGAGTGCGCCCTTGTCGGCAAAGTAATGATAGGTTCGGCCCTTGCTTTCGCCCGCGCGGGTGATGATGCGGTTAAGCGATGCCTTTTCAAACCCGTATTCGCAAAATTCCGCCTCGGCGGGGACAAGCCAACGCGCTTGTGTCTGCTCGTCCAGCGCGTCGAACCTTTCGCGCGGTTTTGTAGTTTCAGTCGGCATTCATGGCTCATTTAGACTGCTGGTCTAAAGTTGAGGACTGACTATACCGGCGGTCTACTCATGTCAATATGGGCTCGCTGCCCACCTTCGGAGCGCCGCAGTGCGAGGCGCCTGGCCGCCACTAGGGCGGCGTCGCTCCCGGCCCTTTTGTATGTGCCGGCTGCTGTTCGCAATTGAGAAATCGGTACGACTTCGGAAATCGCTCATATGTATCCGGCCTGTTTGTCGGCTCGCGGGCCGTGGCCTCGATGGGGTTACGCACGCACCGTGGTCTCATTCGCGGCAAGGTCGATGATGCCCTAGCAGGGTGCTGAAATAGTCGGGCCTCGACGCCGGTTGCGGAACATGATTCATCTGCCGCGGATCAACGGCG
>NZ_JAATOS010000707.1:0-1596 GCF_011806505.1 Salipiger sp. HF18
AACCACGGGAAGAGCGCGTATTGCTGGAAGATCACCCCCACGTCCGGAGACGGCCCCCGGATCTGCGCGCCGTCGAGCGTAATGCGCCCCTCGGCTGGTTGAACAAACCCCGCTATCGCGTTCATGAGGGTAGATTTTCCGCAACCAGATGGACCAATAAGCGCGGTGAAGGTGCCCGGCTCGAGCACGAGGTTTGTCCGGTCAAGCGCGGTAACCGCGCTGTCGCGGGTGCCGAAGCGGATGACGACGTCCTCGACCTCGACACGTCCCTTGTCCATCTCCATCAACCCTGCTCCCAATGCACGAGTTTGCGGCCGATGCGATGCACCACCAGGTCGGCGACCGCGCCGAGGATGCCGAGAATGATCAGCAACGAGAACATGCGGTCGGTGCGGATGTATTGCCGCGCCTCCTGCAGCCGGAAGCCAAGGCCAGAGGACGCCCCGGAAAGCTCGGCCGCAACGAGGCTCAGGAAGGCCAGCGCGACGCCGAGCCGGATGCCCGCGAAGATATGCGGGGCCGCGGCAGGCAGCACCACGGTCAGGAACTCGCGCAGCTGCGAGGCGCCCAGAGAGCGCGCCGCGCGCAGGTAGGTTTCGGGCACGTACTGCATGCCGTGATGGGTGTTGAACCAGACGGTCAGGAACACCGTGTAGGAGACCACGAAATACTTCGAGCCCTCGCCGATGCCGAACCAGACGATCGCCACCGGCACCAGCGCGATGGCCGGGATCGGGCGAAGCAGGTTCAGGAACGGGTTCAGCAGCGTGCGCACCAGCGGCACCCGCCCGGTGAGCAGGCCCATGGTGACGCCCAGCGTCGCGCCGATGGCAAAGCCCACGCCGGCCAGCGAGACGCCGAGATCCTTCTGCAGCGTGCCGTTCTGCCACATCTCGACAGTGGCGGACCACACCGACCACGGCGCCGGGAAGATCGCCTCGGAAACCACCCCGGAGGCGCCGACGACGCTCCAGAGCGCGAGGATGAAGAGGAAAGAGACCATCGGCAGCCCCACCGCGGTGCCCGCAGCGGAGAGCTGCGCGAACCGGGCGACGGGCGGCTTGGGCCGGGTTATCTTGTCGTGCTGCTCGGTCACAGCCATGGCACCTGGCTCTCGGAGTAGCGATGGGCGCGGAAGCAGGTGTTGTGGCTTCCCCGAATGAACTGGTTCAGCGGCGCGGGATACTCGGCGAAATCGGGGATCACGTATTCCCAGACCACCTCGCCCATGGGCGTGACCTCGAAGAGCCTGCCGAAGCCGCTCTCGCAGATGAGCGTATTGCCGTTAACAAGCCGTTGAGCGCTGCCCATGAAGGGCGAAAAGAAGCTGGGCGCGTTGGGATCGGTGTAGTCCCACGTGGTCTCCATGGTCTTCGGGTCGAACTGGATGGCCCGGCTGTAGGGGTTGGATGACCCCACCCGCAGGTTGCCGTTGTCGAAGACGAGGATGGAGCCGTCGTCCATCTCGACCGGCGTGTGCTGCTGGGCCACCACGTCGGGGCCGGCGTGCCAGACGATGCGCCCCGAGGCCCTGTCGACCGCGATCACCCCCGAGGTGGTGCGCAGGCTCATCAGGATCAGCCCGTCGCGGGTTAC
>NZ_JAATOS010000708.1:0-1589 GCF_011806505.1 Salipiger sp. HF18
TTGGTTTCGCCCTCGACCACGGTGGGTTTGCCGTCGAAGCAGGCTTCGCGCGCGATGCCCTGACCGAGCTGCGTGCCCAGCGACATGTTGCGCGACGTGGTGGACGAGCAGGTGAGCGTGAGATCGCCCGCGCCGGCAAGGCCGGTCACGGTCTCGCGCTTGCCGCCCAGCGCCTCGGCGAGGTGCTTCATCTCGTCCATGCCCCGGGTGATCAGCGCCGCGCGGGTGTTCTCGGCGAAGCCCGCGCCGGTCATCATGCCACAGGCGATGGCGATGACGTTCTTCACCGCGCCGCCGACCTCGACACCGACAAGGTCGTCCGAGACGTAGGGCCGGAAGGCCTGCGTCTGCATGGTCAGCGCAAGCCGCGCCGCGGGGGCGCGCTCGGGGACGATGCGGTCGTGATGGCGGAAGGGGAAGGCCACGGTGGCGGCGGTGGGATGGCCCAGCGCGGTCTCGCGGGCGAAGGTCGGCCCGGAGAGGGCGCCGACCGGGTGGCCGGGAAGCTCTTCCTCGACCACGTGGCTCAGCAGGAACCCGGTGCCGCGCTCGATGCCCTTGCAGCAGAGCGCGATGGGCACGCCGTCGGGCAGGTGCGGCTTCATCGCCCGGGTCATGTCGCGAAGCGTGTGCGACGGGGTAACGATCAGGACGGCCTCGGCGCCGTCGAGCGCCTCTGCCAGATCCGAAGTGGGGTAGAGCCCTGCCGGAAGGTCGATCCCCGGCAGGTGGTCGGGGTTCTGTCGCGTCTCGGCAATGGCGGCGGCGAGCGTCTCGCGGCGGCCCCAGAGGCGCGTTTCGCATCCGGCGGAGGCGGCAACGGCGGCGAGGGCGGTGCCCCAGCTGCCCATGCCGATCACGGCCAGGCGAGTGTAAGGTTCAGCGCGTCTCGGGCTCATGCCGGCCGCGCGCGATGGCGGGATGTCAAATGTCAGTCCGTCCATAACGATGTGCCTGTGCCACCCGTCACGGGATGGCAGGCCAATGTGGCTCACTCCTGTTGTGCTACGCAGATAACGCAAGGGTAGGCTTTGGGTTCCCGGAACCCAAGATCTGGGGGCGATTTTTCTGCGCAAGCGAGGGCCGGACAGGGATTGCCTGATTTTTGGGCGGCATTTTACCGCCTATGAGCGATTGCCGGGCGCCGCATGGGCGATTTCACCATAAAACAACGGTTTTTCAGGTCGGCGCAATGCCGCTCTTTGCAAGTTATTGAATTCCGGGGCTTTTGAGAGCCGCCTTGTAATAAGAGAAATCTCGCCGGAACCTTAACCGGAGGCTCGCGTTGTTTTGACGTTCGGCAGAAAGGGCATAAGCTCTTACACAATTGCCGCAGTGCGGCGGCATCCACAGGTTCAAGGAGATACCGACGTGACCAAGACCAGCCAGAAAGTGCGCACCGCGATCTTCCCGGTGGCAGGGCTCGGAACGCGCTTCCTTCCCGCAACCAAGGCAACCCCCAAGGAGTTGCTGCCGGTGCTGGATCGCCCGCTGCTGCAGTTCGCCATCGACGAGGCCCGCGAGGCCGGCATCGAGCGCATGGTCTTCGTCTCGCACCCCTCCAAGTCGGCCATCGAGCGCTACGTCCA
>NZ_JAATOS010000709.1:0-1587 GCF_011806505.1 Salipiger sp. HF18
GGACAGGTTCTTCCGGACGATGTCGCCGTCGAGCAGCGTCACCGGACGGCCGCCCATCTCCATGAGCTTGGTCATCAGAGCGTTGGCGATGGTCGACTTGCCCGAGCCCGAGAAGCCGGTGAAGAACACGGTGAAGCCCTGCTTGGAGCGCGGCGGCTTGGTGCGGCGCAGCTCGGAGACCACCTCGGGGAACGAGAACCACTCGGGGATCTCGAGGCCTTCCTGAAGACGGCGGCGCAGTTCGGTGCCGGAGATGTTCAGGATGGTGACCTTGTCCTTGTCGAGGATCTCGTCGTTGGGCTCGTACTGGGCGCGCTCTTCCACATAGACCATGTGTTTGAACGGCACCATTTCTATGCCCATTTCCTCTTCGTGCTGCTTGAAGAGCTCCTGCGCGTCGTAGGGACCGTAGAAGTCCTCGCCGGCGGAGTTCTTGCCCGGGCCCGCGTGGTCACGGCCGACGATGAAGTGCGTCACGCCGTAGTTCTTGCGGATCAGGCCGTGCCAGACCGCCTCGCGGGGGCCGGCCATGCGCATGGCGAGCGGCAGCAGCGACATGGTGGTGGTCGACGCCGGGTACTTGTCGAGAACCGCCTCATAGCAGCGCACGCGGGTGAAGTGGTCGACGTCGCCGGGCTTGGTCATGCCGACGACCGGGTGGATCAGCAGGTTGGCCTGCGATTCACGGGCGGCGCGGAAGGTCAGCTCCTGGTGGGCGCGGTGCAGCGGGTTCCGGGTCTGGAACGCCACGACCTTGCGCCAGCCAAGCTTGCGGAAGTAGGCGCGCAGCTCGTTCGGGGTGTCGCGACGGGCGCGGAAGTCGTAGTGCACCGGCTGCTGGATGCCGGTCACCGGGCCGCCGAGGTAGATCTTGCCGGCGGTGTTGTGCAGGTAGTTGACGGCGGGGTGCGCGTCGTCGTCGGCACCGAAGACCTTCTCGGCTTCCTTCGCCTTGTTCGGCTCCCACTTGTCGGTGACGGTCATGGTCGCGAGGATCACGCCTTCCTGGTCACGCAGCGCGATGTCCTGGCCGATCTCGATCTTGTCGGCGAAGTCTTCCTTGACGTCGAGCGTGATCGGCATCGGCCACAGGGTGCCGTCTGCCAGGCGCATGTCGTCGATGACGCCGTCGTAATCCGCCTCGGACAGGAACCCTTTGAGCGGGTAGAAGCCACCGTTCATGAGCAGCTCGAGATCGCAGATCTGGCGCGGGGTCAGGTCGTGCGAGGTCAGCTCGGCCGCCTCGACCTTGAGCTTCTGCGCGCTGTCGTACGAGACGAACAGCTCGGGGATGGGAGCAAGGTAGTTCTGCATCAGACTTGTCCTGTTAGTGGAGGGGACGTATGGGCTGCCGGTTCCGGTCAGCTCTGCGTGAAGGGCCTGGTACTCCAGGAATTTCCGCGCGAGGAAACGGTCGGTGAGTCTGGCTTTTTCAGCCGCTCCGCGCGAGGTCAGCGTGTAGGCGAACCTCTGGCGCCGGTCCGGCCCCACACGCTCGCTCACTTTGATGAACCCAGCTTCGGCAGCCGCTCGCAGCTGCGCGTTGAGCCGCCCGAGGGAGACCCCGATGGCCGATGCGATGTCCCG
>NZ_JAATOS010000710.1:0-1585 GCF_011806505.1 Salipiger sp. HF18
GGAAGACGCCGAGGTGAAATACTCCACGGTGCAGAACTGGTTCCCCGGCGACGAGAACGGCAAGGGCGGCATCTACAACTTCGTCACCAAGCGCGCGGATTGCCGCGGCGACCGTGCGAAGGTGATGTGGACCCAGGTCGAGACCGGCTCTGCCGTGACCTGGAAATACCCGTCCTGCATCCTGCGCGGCAACGAGAGCCAGGGCGAGTTCTACTCGATCGCCATCGCCAACAACCACCAGCAGGCCGATACCGGCACCAAGATGATCCACCTCGGCAAGGACACGCGTTCGCGCATCGTCTCCAAGGGCATCTCGGCGGGTGTGGCGCAGAACACGCACCGCGGCCTCGTGGCGATGCACCCCAAGGCCAAGAACAGCCGCAACTACACCCAGTGCGACAGCCTGCTGATCGGCGACAAGTGCGGGGCCCACACGGTCCCCTACATCGAGGTCAAGAACAACTCCTCGCGCTGCGAGCACGAGGCGACCACCTCGAAGGTCGACGACGAGCAGCTCTTCTACTGCCGCCAGCGCGGCATGGACGAGGAAGAGGCGGTGGCGCTGGTCGTCAACGGCTTCTGCAAGGAGGTGCTGCAGGCGCTGCCGATGGAGTTCGCCATGGAAGCGCAGGCGCTGGTGGCCATCTCGCTCGAGGGTTCGGTGGGCTGACGCCCGCCGCGTCCGGGAGGGCTTCGGGATGCTCCAGCAACTCGCCCTGCAATCTTCAGGCGCCGGCATCGGCGTGTTCCTCGGCCTGCTGATCGGTCTGTCCCTGCGCAAGCGCAAGGGCAAGACCGAGGGGCTGCTGGGCGGCTCGATCCTGCTGACGGCAAGCGCCGCCGGCGGGCTCGCGCTGGTCGTCATGATGGCCGTGAACTACCTCGCAAACACCTGAGGACGACGACGGGACCCCACGAGGATCGCACGAAGGTCACATGGCAAACCCTTGGAATAAAACCATGATCATCACGACCACGAACAACGTCGAAGGCCGCCGTATCACCGCCTACAAGGGCATCGTGGTGGGCGAGGCCATCATGGGCGCCAACATCGTCCGCGATCTCTTCGCGCAGGTCACCGACATCGTCGGCGGTCGCTCGGGCGCCTACGAGCGCAAGCTGCAGGACGCCCGCGAGGTCGCCTTCCGCGAGCTTGAACAACGGGCGCAGGCGCTTGGCGGCAATGCCGTGGTCGGCGTGGACATCGACTACGAGGTGGTGGGCGACACGATGCTCATGGTCTCCGCCTCCGGAACGGCGGTTGTGATCGAGTGAGCGTCGCGGCGCCCATAACGCGCCCGGAGCTGACGAGAGCGACCGGGACTGGGCGCAGATGATGCGCGGCTGGCTGGCCGGGAACCCGCCCGCGATGGGCACCGAAGTGGATATCGTCTGGTCCGACATCGGCGAGACGAAGGACTGGGGCCACCCGGTCGACGAGAGCGAATGGCGCCGCTGGCCGCGCTACCCGCTCGAGGTCTGGGAGCTGCCCGAGTTCCGCCACCCCGACGTGGTGCTGGTCGACGGGCGCTTCCGCGAGGGCTGCGCGCTTGCGGCCCTGTTCCTGGCCGAACGGCCGCTGACG
>NZ_JAATOS010000711.1:0-1576 GCF_011806505.1 Salipiger sp. HF18
CTGAATTCGTCCATCAGCACCTCGCGCGCCGCGGGATCGCGGGTCAGCGTCCGCAGCACGTCGAGGCAGATGACATTGCCCGAGCCCTCCCAGATGCCGTTGAGCGGCGCCTCTCGGTAGAGCATTGGCAGCGGCCCGTCTTCGACGTACCCCGCGCCGCCGAGGATCTCCATCGCCTCGCAGACCACCACCGGGCAGAGCTTGTTGGAGAGGTACTTCGCCAGCGCCACGCCGATGCGGGCGAAGGCGCGGTCGGCCTCGCCCGTGCCGTCGAAGGCCCCCGCCACTCGCAGCCCGAGCGCGAGACTGCCCTCGAGATCCAGCGCGAGGTCGTCCAGCACCGTGCGCATCAGCGGCTGGTCGATCAGCCTGCGCTGAAAGGCCGAGCGGTGGCTCACCCAGTGATGCGCCTCGGCCAGCGCCGCGCGCATCAGCCCCGCCGGCGCCATCGCCGTGTCGAGCCGGGTGTGGTGGATCATCTCGATGATCGTGCGTACGCCCTCGCCCGGTGCCCCGAGCGGCCATGCCAGCGCGCGCTCGTACTCGATCTCGGACGAGCCGTTGGAGCGGTTGCCGAGCTTGTCCTTCAGCCGCGCGATGCGGATGCCGTTGCGGCCGCCCTCGAGCCAGCGCGGCACGAGGAAGCAGCTCAACCCCTCCTGCCCCTGCGCCAGCGTGAGGAACCCGTCCGACATTGGCGCCGAACAGAACCACTTGTGGCCGGTAAGCCGCCAGACGTCGCCGTCGGGTTCGGCGATGGTGGCGTTGCTGCGCACGTCCGACCCGCCCTGCTTCTCGGTCAGCGCCATGCCGAGCGTCGCGCCGGCTTTCTGCGACAGCTCGCGCACCGAGGGGTCGTAGTGCCGCGACATCAATGCCTTGCGCCAGCGCTGCGCGACTGCGCCATGCCGGTCCGAAAGCGCCGCGATCCCGGCGTAGGTCATGGTCAGCGGGCAGCAATGGCCGGGCTCCACCTGGCTTGCCAGATAGACCATCGCCGCGTGGGCGAGGTGCCCACCGCCCTGCCCTTCCCACGGCAGCGCGTGGTAGCCGGCCGAGACCGAGAGCTCCATGAAAAGGTGATAGGCCGGGTGGAAGCGCAGCTCGTCGAGCCTCCGCCCGCCCCGGTCGTAGCCCTGCAGCTCGGGGGGGGGGAGTTTGGCGTCGCGGGAAGACCACCGCATCTGAGAGGGAACGAGCGCCAGCCCGTAGGGGGAAAGCTCGGCGCTGCGCGCAGCATCCAGCCCGGCAAGAGCGTCCTGCAACGGCCGGTCGCCGCCCACGAGATCCAGATCGCCGCGGCCGGGCGGCTGGTTCTCGACCCGGTGGGTGCCCAGCTCGGCCTCTCCCTCGATCGCTGCCATGGCGCGTCCTCCCTCGTGCCGGGAGAAGTGTAGCAGCGCGGGCCGCCACGGGGCAAACGCGCCGGGGTCCACGCCGCCCGCGATCACACGGGGACGTTTCTTTGCGCGACGGGCACGCGATGCTATAGTGGTGCCGCTACGGACTGTTCCCTGGGGGAGGAGATCATGCAGACCGAACTGGAAACGCGGCGGCGCGTCCTGCACGTGACCTA
>NZ_JAATOS010000071.1:0-14417 GCF_011806505.1 Salipiger sp. HF18
TTCAAGACGTTCGGCGCGGTCTTTTCCAAATTCTGGGGTTTTCCATTGAAGATTGCAGTGACTCGCAAAGAGGCGATGGATGTCGCCGACACCCTGCTGTCAGAGGGCGCGGGGCCTGCAACATCCTGAAGAACGGCTGAGCGGGCCGTGCGAAGACGGTTTTCGGAAGACTGCAAGCTTCGCTCAAACCCAGGTTGATCGGGCTATGCCGCAGGTGTCGTGCCGAGTGGTATCCCGCACGGTCCGCCGGTGCAGGGGCGAACCGATACTGGTGTCTGCTCTGTCGGCTTCGCTTTTCGGAAACGGAAAGACAGCTTGATCCCGAACTGGATATTCTTCGAGCGCGCAGTGGATGTCTTCTCACTGGCGCGACGACTACACTCACCATCGCCCACATACGAGCCTCGACGGGCTCACCCCGTGGGAGTGTCACCAACGGTCAGTAGAGGGCCAAACCCTGAATAGAGCGAACTAAGAAACCCGGACTCCAAGGGGAGCAGGTCACAACGGACGCTCGATCGGCACGGCATTCCGACGGGTCTGCCGTACTCTGTGTATCGAGGATTTGCGTTTTCATGATCTGCACCACGAAGCGACCCGTCGACTGTTCGAGGCAGGTTTCTCCATTGAACAGGTTGCCCTTGTCACCGGGCACAAGGACTGGAGAATGCTGCGCCGCTACACCCACCTCCGCACGGAAGGTCTCCATGCGCTCGCGGCAAGTCGGGGCGCCTGACCTTAGCACATCTGAAATGACTTCTGGTGGCTCACATTGCCCCATTCTCGGCACAGATAGTGCCACCACCGATCATTCCCCCGTCGCGCCATGCCAGAGGAACGGCACCGTATGGCCGCTTTCGTCGAAACGACGCTCGAAATCCTGTGCGACCTCCTCCACCGTGATCTCGGCGAATTGGGTCAGAAGCCGTGCTTCGGCCTCTGCCAGCGTCGCGTCGAGCCGCGCGTCGACCGCCTGCTCGACCAGACATGACGACGGATCCGCCTGCGGGCCAATATTGAACAGCGGCGGGTGGCCGACCGCCTCGTAGACGTCGCGCAGGCTGATCTCGGCCAGCGGGCAAACAAGCTGCCAGCCGCCGCCGTGACCCTTTTCCGACGACACGATCCCCCGCTCGCGCAGCCCCGCCATCATCCTGCGCACCACCACTGCATTGGTCGAAATCATTTGAGCGATCTGCTCCGAAGTGGCTCGCCCGACGTGCCGGTCCAAGTGGATCAGGACGTGCAGCATCCGGGACATACGAAGATCGCGCGCCATGGGGTTTCCCTTCCTTGTCTTTCCAGGCTCCTTAGCAGCATTCACGTAACAACGATAGTTTCATGTCTTGAAGGGGTGCGACGAATCATGTAACTTACTGTGATACGTAAAAAGGAAACGCAATGACTTACGATGTTCTCGTCATCGGCGGGAGCTTTGCCGGGCTCGCCGCAGCCCTGCAGCTTTCCCGCGCCCGCCGGCGCGGCTGCGGTCTCGACCCCCGCGCCCCCCCCCCCCTTCCCGCCCGCCCGCCGCGCCACGACCACGCCCGCGGCCAGCGCCAGCGGAAGGCCCAGCAGCCAGAGCGGCCGCAGCAGGATGAGCTCGGGCAGCGTCATGCCTTCTCCCGCAGGTGCAGCACCAGCGCCGCGGCGAGCGCCGCCACCGCCAGTGCCGCGCACCATGGCCAGTAAAGCCGCCATGTCCGCACCGGCGGCATGTCCGCAAGGCTAGGCTCCAGCCGGTCCATGGCGCGGGTCACGGCCTCGAGATCCTCGGTCGAACGCACGCGGAAGGTCTCGCCCCCCGCCGCCTCGGCGATGCGGCGCAGGGTTTCGCTGTCGACCGCGTCGCGCGCATCGGGGCTGCTGGCCAGATCGGCGGGCCCGAGCGCGATGGTGTAGACCCGCATCCCCAGCTCCTGCGCGGCCTGCGCGGCGGCCACCGGATCGACCGCGCCGGTGGTGTCCTGCCCGTCCGAGAGCAGGATGATGACGCGGCTCTCGGCCTCGCGCCCGCGCAGGCGGCGGATGGCGAGCCCGAGCCCGTCGGCGATCGCCGTGGCCTTGCCCGAGACGCCGATCTGCAGGGTTCCTATGACCTGCGCAACGGCGCCCACATCGTGGGTCGGGGCCGCCGCAACATAGGCGCGGTCACCGAAGACCACGAGCCCGACGCGGTCGCCGGTGCGGCCGCGAACGAACTGCGCGGCGACGTCCTGCACGGCGGCAAGGCGCGACACCGTCCGGCCGTCCAGCACGAAATCCTCGCGCTCCATCGACCCGGAGAGATCCAGCGCCAGGACGATGTCACGGCCCGAGGCGGGCACGACGTCGAGCACCTGTTCCTGCCGTGGGCCCGTAAGCGCCACGACCAGCGCGACCCAGGCGCAGGCCAGCGCGATCAGCCGCGCGTGGCGGTGTACCGGGTTTGCGGCGGTCGGGTGAAAAGCCATGGCGAGCGCCGGGGGCAGGGTGATCGCGCCACTGGCGGCGGCGCGCGCCGGCAGGAGGCGCAGCAGCAGAAGCGGCAACGGCAGCAGGCAGAAGACCCATGGCACGGCGAAGCTCATCCTCGCCGCCTCCGGGCAGCGACAAGGATCGCGGCCTCGAGCGGGGCGGGATCAGCGGGGGCGGCCGGGTCGTAGAGAGCGTCCCGGGCCTGAGGCGGGACGTCCTCGCCCAACTCGCGCAAAAGCAGGGCGAGCCCCGCCATGCGGTCCTGCGGCGACAGCTCCTGCAAGACCGCGATCCGGGCGCGGGCGCGGTGGATGGCACGGGGCCGTGGCCGGGTCAGTGCGCGCAGCACGAGCGAGAGCAGTACGCCCGCCAGCAGACCCAGCGCCACGACGGCCAGCGCATCCTGCACCCCGAACCGGGCGAAGGCCTCGGGCACGCGCACCGGTGCCAGCCGCGACACGAGCTCTTCGGGGGTCATGCGGTCAGCTCCTCCGGCTGGTCGCACGGCACGGGACGGAATGGAATGGCGTGCTCTGACAGCATCTCCGCCGAGGGCGAAGCCCCGAACCGCCCCCGCGACAGGGCCGCGCCGATGCGCGCGGTGAAGGTTCCGGGCGGGGGCGCGGTTTCGACCGCATCCTGCACCAGCAGGATCTCGAGCGGGTTGCGCCGGGCCAGCGCGGTCACGGTGGGACCGAAGCCCTCGCCGGGCGTGTCGAGTCCGGTGGCGAGCAGGATCGCGGTGCCCGAGGCGAGGCGCGCGGCGATCCCGGGCAGCGTCTCCACCAGCGGGCGCGGCACAGCTGCGGACCCGACCTGTGTGCGCGCTGCGTTTGCGGGCTCTGCCAGGATCTCGGCATGGGTGCGGGCGAGCGCCCCCGCGATCTCCAGCATCGACGCTTCCCGCGGTCGCGCGGGCAGCCACTCCATGCCGCCGTCGCGCAGGATCGCGAGGCCGCAGCGGCCACTGGCGCGCACCCAGCGCCAGCCCTCCAGCGCCGCCGCCTCCGCCGCCGCGACCGAGCGGAACCGCCCGCGCGTGCCCCAGAGCATCGGCGCGCGCATGTCGACCACGAGCATCAGGCTGCGCTCGACCTCCTCGTGACGGCGCCGCAGCTGCGGCCGCCCGCTGCGCGCGGTGGCGGCGGGGTCCATCTGGCGGCGGTCGTCGCCGTCGACGAAGGGCCGGAGGTCGTAGAGATCGCCGCCCTCGCCCCGGCGTGGGCCCGAAAGCCCGGCCACCCTGCCCCGCGACAGGCCGTGATGCGCCATCGGCGCGGCGACCGAGGCCAGCGCCACCAGCCGGTCGAGCGACAGATGCGCCCCGGACGGCACGGCACTTTTCACAGCGGCTCCACCGCCGACAGGATCTCGGCCATGATCCCGCGCGAGGTCTCTCCCGCCGCCTGCGCGCGCCACGTCGGCGCCATGCGGTGGCAGAGGATGTCCGAGGCCAGCGCCTTGACGTCCTCGGGCACCGCGTAATCGCGGCCGTTGAGCCAGGCCCGCGCCCGCGCCGCCGCGGCCAGCGACAGCGTCCCGCGCGGGCTCACCGCGTGGCGGATGCGGTCGGTCACCTCGACACCGTTGCCCCCGGTGCGCGTCATCATCACCAGCGCGACGATGTAGCGCCGCAAAGCGGGCGAGAGATGCACCTGCAGCACCTCTTCCTTCATGGCGGCCAGTGTCGCGTGGGTAAGACTTGGCTCGGCGTGGCCAGTGTGGCTGCGCAGCTCGCCCTCGACGAGGTCGAGGATCGCGAGCTCGGTCTGCTCGTCCGGCAGGTCGAGCAGGACGTGGAACAGGAAGCGGTCGAGCTGGGCCTCGGGCAGCGGGAAGGTGCCCTCCTGCTCGAGCGGGTTCTGTGTCGCCACCACCATGAAGGGCTCGGGCAGCGGCCGCGCCACGCCGCCGCTGGTCACCTGCCCCTCTGCCATCGCCTCGAGCAGCGCCGACTGCACCTTGGGCGGCGCGCGGTTGATCTCGTCGACGAGCACGAGGGAATGGAAGACCGGACCGTGCAGGAACTCCATCGTGCCGCTGTCCTGCCGCCAGACCTGCGTCCCCGTCACGTCCGAGGGCATGAGGTCGGGGGTGCACTGGATGCGGGCAAAGCTGCCCTCGACCGCGTCCGAGAGCCGCCGGACCGAGCGCGTCTTGGCCAGCCCCGGCGCGCCCTCGATCAACACGTGCCCGCCGGTCAGCAGGCTGATCACCAGCCGCTCGACCAGCAGGGACTGGCCGATCAGCCCACTCTCCAGGCTGCGGACAAGGCGCTGAGCCGCCTCGGCCAGCGGCCCCGCGGGTGACAGATCCTCCATACGTTCCTCCCGTTCTGCCCGCCCCATGAAGCCATGCCTGTGCGGTCAGGCAAAGGATTTCGCGGAAAATACGGAAATCTCGGGCAATTTGCCCGAGACAGACCGGCCGGATTACCCGATCCTCGGGACGCGAGGGAGTTCCGGGGAGGACTTGCGATGAGTCTCAGGCTGAGACTGGTTCTGACGCTCTGGCTGGTGACGCTGGTGGCGGGGGCGATCACCATCGGCTTCGCCGCCGCCGGGGCCTATGAGACCGCCGACCGCATGACCCGCAACACGCTGACGCGCGCGGGCTACGTGCTCGAGCGCAACTACCACATGGAGCCCCGCGCCGGTGAGCCGCTCTATGCAGAGATGACGTCGATCAAGCTGCTGGGGCTGATGGCCCCGGGCACCTGCATCCGCTTCGAGCAGCGGCTCATCACCGAACGCCGCCTCTGCGCCAGCTGGAAGGTCTTCGGGCCGGTCGCGCCGGAGGGTTTCCGCAAGGCGGTGACGCGGATCTTCGGCGAGACCGAGCGCGCAACAGGCGCGGGCAGCGCCTCGCATGACGGCGTCTACGGCATCGAGGTGAGCTTCGATCCGGTCGCCGCCGCGACGCTCGCCTGGCAGCGGGTGCGGCTGGCGCTCTGGCAGACGGTGGGCATGGCCGCGGGGGTGCTGCTGCTGGGGACCATCGCGATCTATTCGCGGCTGAAGCCGGTGGACGGCATCGTCCGCGGGCTCGACCGGCTGAGCAAGGGCGATCTCGACACGCGGGTGACGGCCTCGGGCGCGGCGGAGTTCCGGCTCATCGCCGACGCGGTCAACCGCCTCGCGCAACAGCTCCGCACCGGCACCGAGGCGCGCCGGGCCCTGACCCGCCGCCTGATCGAGGTCGAGGACGTGGAGCGCCGGCAGCTCGCCCGCGACCTGCACGACGAGTTCGGCCAGATGCTGACCGCGACTGCGGCGCTCGCGGCCTCGATCCGCCTCGCCGCGCCGCCGGGGAGCCCGGGTCTGGCGCGGGATGCGGACGCCATCGGCGCCAACATCCGTGCCATGATGACCTGCCTGCGCGGCGCCTTCGCCCGGCTGCGTCCGCCGGATCTCGACGAGGTGGGGCTGATTGCGAGCCTGCGCGGGATGCTCTCGGGCTGGCAGGCCCAGAGCAGCGCCCGGCTGACCCTCGACAGCACGCTCGACGAGGCAGAGATGAGCGGCGCGGTGCTGCTGGATCTCTACCGCATCGTGCAGGAATGCGTGACCAACGCCATGCGCCACGGCGCTCCCTCGCAGGTGGACGTGACGCTGCACCCCGAGGGCGACGGCATCGTGCTCACCGTCGAGGACGACGGCGGCGGGCGGGCGGAGGACGGCGCGCCGGGGCACGGGCTGCTGGGGATGTCCGAGCGGACCGAGGCCATGGGCGGGACGCTGCGCCTGCAGGACACCGGCCGGGGCGTGCGCATCCGCGTGACCCTGCCCGACGCGCGGCGGCGCTGCGCGGCATGAAGGAGTACAGCGTCATCATCGTCGACGACCACCCGGTGGTGCGCGAGGGCTACCGGCGGCTCATCGATCTGCAACCGGGTCTGAAGATCGTCGGCGAGGCCGAGGACGCCCGCAGCGCCTATGCGCAGTTCCGCGCCCTGCAACCCGACGTGGTGGTGATGGACGTCACCCTGCCCGGCGCCAGCGGCGTCGAGGCCGTCCGCCACATCCGGCAATACGACGACAGCGCCCGGATCGTGGTCTTCACCATGCACCTGAGCGCCGCCTTCGCGCTCAAGGCCATCAAGGCGGGCGCCACCAGCTACATCACCAAGTCGAGCGACCCCAAGACCCTGATCGAGGCGATCTTCGGCGCGCTGCACGGCCGCACGGTGATCTCTCCGGACGTGATCGAGGCCATCGCCCGCGATCGCATCTCGGGCATGGGCACCGGCCTCTCGGATCTCAGCCCGCGCCAGACCGAGATCCTCTGCCTGCTGGCCCGTGGCTGGCCGGCCGAGCGCATCGCCGAGGAGCTGGCGATCAGCCAGAAGACGGTGCGCAACAACCACTACCAGATCAAGAGCATCCTCGGCATGGAGACCGACGCCCAGCTCGTCTGGTTCGCGCTCGAGACCGGCCTGCTGCAGGCGGTCTGAGCGCCCGCCGCGGCGGACACCGTGGCCAGGACCGACCGCGCCGCTGTGCGTCAGACAGTCCCGACCCGCGCGCCCGACCGGCGCCGGCGCCCCGCTCCGACCCTGGCAGGCTCGCACGATCTGCAGGACTGGCGACAGGACAGCACCCGCGGAGCCGCGCCACGACCCGAACCGACAAAACCCTTTCCGGAACGAGATTACAGGCTACCTTGGTGGCCACAACGGCGAAGACGAAAACCCCTCCAGAGGAAGGCCCAGATCCCATGAAGCTCCAGATCCTTGCCGCCAGCGCCGTCATGGCCACCGCAGCCCATGCCGACATCACCGTCTCCTCGAAGATCGACACCGAGGGAGGCCTGCTCGGCAACATCATCGCGCTGTCGCTCGAGGACGCGGGCCTGCCGGTGGAACGGCGACTGCAGCTGGGCGGCACGCAGGTGGTGCGCGAGGCCATCCTCGCCGGTCAGATCGACATCTACCCCGAATACACCGGCAACGCCGCGTTCTTCTTCAACGAGGCCGACAGCGACGTCTGGAAGGACGCCGCCGCCGCCCATGAGCGCGCGGCCGAGCTCGACGTGCAGAACGAGATCACCTGGCTGTCCTCGGCGCCCGCCAACAACACCTGGGCCATCGCGGTGACCGGTCCGGTCGCCGAGGAGAACGGGCTTGCGACCATGTCCGACTTCGGGGCCTGGATCGCCGGCGGCGGCGACATCAAGCTCGCCGCCTCGACCGAGTTCGTGTCCTCGCCCGCGGTGCTGCCGGCGATGGAGACGACCTATGGCTTCGAGCTCACCCAGGACCAGACCGTGATCCTCTCGGGCGGCGACACCGCCGCGACGATCCAGGCGGCGGCGCGGGGCACCTCGGGGGTGAACGCCGCGATGGTCTACGGCACCGACGGCGGCGTCGGCGCGACCGGGCTCAAGGTCATGACCGACGACAAGGGGGTGCAGCCCGTCTACGAACCGACGCCGATCGTCCGCAACGCGGTGCTCGAGGAATACCCCTCCATCCCCGAGGTCCTGAACCCGATCTTCGAGGGGCTCGACATGGAGACCCTGCAGGAGCTCAACGGCCGCATCCAGGTCGGCGGCGAGCCGGCCGAGGCGGTGGCCCGCGAGTATCTCACCTCTGTCGGAGTTCTGGACTGATCGCACGCCGTACCGAAGCCGCGCTCTCGGCGCCCGGGCTGGTCTTCGCCGTCCTGGGGCTCGCGCTGCTGGCCGTCCCCTACATGACGCTGGCGGCGAACCGCATCGTCGCCGGTGAGGGCGTCGCTCCTTGGGCCGTGGCGCCCGTTGCGCAGACCCTGCCCGCGCTTGGCTGCATGATCGCGGGGCTCGTCATGGGCCTGCCCGCGGCGCTGCCGAAGCTCCGGCTCGGCGGCGCGCTGCTGGGGCTCGGCGGCGCCACCGGCCTGCTTGCGGTCGGTGCCCCTTCGCTGCTGGCCGAGGCCGGGACCTATGCGCGGGTGTCTCCGGCGGCGGGGTTCTGGGGGCTCTTGTCGGTGTTCCTGCTGCTGATGGCCGACGCGCTGGCACAGCTCGCACCCGGGCCGATCCTGCGCGCGGGGCTGCTGGCGGGCGCGCTCGGGTTGCTCGCCGCGCTGCTCTGGTCGGGCGCGCTCTCGGACCTCTCGGTCGCGCAGGAGTTCGCCGGGCGCGCCGATGCCTTCTGGCGCGCGACGCTCCGGCATCTCGAGCTGGCCCTCGGCTCGCTCGGGGCCGCTGCACTGATCGGGTTTCCGCTCGGCATCCTCTGTCACCGTCAGGCGGCGCTGCGCGGCAGCCTGCTGCCGGTGCTCAGCTTCCTGCAGACCATCCCTTCGCTCGCCATGTTCGGCATCATGATCCCGCTCTTGTCGTGGGTCGCCGCCACGTGGCCCGCGGCGCAGACCGTCGGCATCGCGGGCATCGGCTTTGCCCCCGCCTTCATCGCCCTGGTGCTCTATTCGCTGCTGCCGGTGGTGGGAAACACCGTGGCAGGCCTCGACTCCGTGCCCGCCCCAGTGCGTGAGGCTGCGCGCGGCATGGGCATGACCAGCTGGCAGCGGCTGCTGAGGGTCGAGCTTCCGCTGGGGCTGCCGGTGCTGCTGGCGGGGCTGCGCATCGTGCTCGTGCAGAACATCGGTCTCGCGGTCATCGCGGGCCTCATCGGCGGAGGCGGCTACGGCCGCTTCGTCTTCCAGGGGCTGAACCAGACGGCGACGGACCTGATCCTGCTCGGCGCCCTGCCGACGGTGCTGCTGGCCATGGTGGCGGCCATCGTCATGGACATCCTCGTCGACGTCGCCCGCAGAGACAGCACGGAAAGGGCCGCGGCATGATCGAGATCGACCGCATCACCAAGGTCTACGGCAGCACCTCCGCTGTCGACGCGGTCTCGATGACCGCCGAGACCGGCACGATCACCGCCATCGTCGGCACCTCCGGCTCGGGCAAGACGACGCTGCTGCGGATGATCAACCGGCTGGTCGAGCCGACCTCGGGCGAGGTCCGCATCAACGGCGAGAGCACCGAGGCCATCGCCCCCCACCTGCTGCGTCGGCGGATCGGCTACGCGATCCAGGGCCACGGGCTCTTCCCGCATCACACGGTCGCGCGCAACATCGGCGCGGTGCCCGAACTGCTCGGCTGGCCGCGCGACAAGATCCGGGCGCGGGTCGACGAGCTGCTGACGCTGTTCTCGATGGAGCCCGAGGCCTTCCGCGACCGCTACCCGGCGGATCTGTCTGGCGGTCAGCAGCAGCGGGTGGGCGTGGCGCGGGCGCTGGCATCGCGGCCGGACCTGCTGCTGATGGACGAGCCCTTCGGCGCGCTCGACCCGATCATCCGCGCCCGCGCGCAGGAGGACCTGCGGCGCATCCAGCGCGCGCTCGGCTCGACCATCCTGCTGGTGACCCACGACATGGACGAGGCCATCCGGCTGGCCGACCGCATCGCCGTGATGGACGCAGGCCGGCTGGTGCAGATCGGCACGCCGGCCGAGATCATCGCGCGCCCCGCGACCGGCTTCGTGGCCGACATGGTGGGCGAGGCCGACCGGCCGCTACGCCTGTTGTCGCTGATCCCCGCCGCCGAGATCGCCGAGCCCGGCCCCGCCGAGGGTGAGGCTCTGCCCGCCGGTTCCAGCCTGCGCGACGCGCTGTCGGCCTGCCTCGCCTCGGGCCGCGAGGCGGTCGCGGTGACGACAGACGACGGCGCGCCAGGCCGCGTGACGCTCGACGCCATCCGCCGACGGGGAGAGCTGGTGTGATCGGCGGGCTGCTGCGGGCGGGGCTGGTCGCGGTGCTGCTGGTGCTCGTGCTGGCGCCGGGCTGGGTCGCGCCGCTGCTGGCGCCGCTCGCGCCCGAGGGCGGGCCGGTTATCTACGACCGCGCCTCGCTGCTGTCGCTCTCGCTGAGCCATCTCGGCCTCGTCGCCGTTGCCTCGCTGGCGGCGACCGTGGTGGCGGTGACGCTGGCGGTGCTGGTGACGCGGCCCTTCGGCGCCTCGTTCCGTCCGCTGGCCCGCAGCGTCACCAACCTCGGCCAGACCTTTCCGCCGGTGGCGGTGCTGGCACTTGCCGTGCCGATGATGGGCTTCGGCGCGGGTCCGACCCTGCTGGCGCTGTTCCTCTACGGGCTGCTGCCGGTTTTCGAGAACGCCATGACCGGGCTCGGCAATCTGCCGCCCGCCACGCTCGAGGCGGCGCGCGGCATCGGCATGGGACGGTGGCAGCGGCTGCGGCTGGTCGAGCTGCCGCTGGCCCTGCCGGTGATCCTTGCCGGAGTGCGCCTCTCGGTGGTGATCGCGCTGGGGACGGCCACCATCGGCTCCACGGTCGCCGCCCGCACGCTTGGCGAGGTCATCATCGCGGGCCTGCTCACCAGCAACACCGCCTTCGTGGTGCAGGGCGGGCTCGTGGTCGGGCTCTTCGCGGTGCTGCTGCACGACGGGCTGGTGCAGCTCGAACGCCGGCTCTCGCCGCCCCGACCGGGCGCCGGACGGCGCTAGGCCGCAGCGGCGGCGCGCCGGTCGATGCGCAGGATACGGCCGTTGTCCATGATGGCGATGCGGTCGGCCAGCGCCTCGGCCTCGCCGCGGTCGTGGGTGACCATGATCGCCCCCACCCCGGCCTTGCGCTGCAGCGCCCGGACCTCGCTGCGGAGCGACACCCGCACCTGCGCGTCGAGCGCACTGAAGGGCTCGTCCCTCAGCAGGAGCCGCGGCCGGTTCGCCAGCGCCCGCGCCATGGCGACCCGCTGGCGCTGCCCGCCCGAGAGCTGCGCCGGGGAGCGGTCGCCGAGCCCCGGCAGCTCGATCATCCCGAGCGGTTCCCCGACCCGCTGCGCAATGCCCGCGCGATCCGGTCCGTTCTTCATCCCCTTCAGGTCAAAGCCGATGTTCTGCGCCACGGTCATGTGGCGGACCAGCGCGCAGCTCTGGAACACCATGCCGAAACGGCGTTGGCCCGGGGGCTGGCGGGTGATGTCCTCGCCGTCGAACACGAGGCGGCCGCTGCCCGCGTGGGCCAGCCCCGCCAGGATGTTCGGAAGCGTCGTCCTGCCCGAGCCGGACGGCCCCAGAAGCGCCACGAACACGCCCTTCTCGAGGCTGCGCGGGATGAGACGCAGACACCGGGTGCGGGAGAGGGTCGAACGAGACATGACGGGCTCCTGGTCCGAGAGGGAGCGTTGGCGCCTGAATGAGTGTGATTTCCCGAAAAGGGCAATGCCGCCTCCATGTGATGGGTACAGCTCTCCTTTCGAGGGACGTAATCCGGCACGATCATTCTGCGAATGGCGAGCAGGGGAAAACGCCACTCTAGCCGCTTCCGGACAAGCTCCGCCGCGATCTTGGACCCCGGCGGTTCAGGGTGTTTTCAACGCTCGCATCATGGCGTGACCTAAGTGATAGGACCGACCTCGCCGGGCATGCGGAAAGCCTCGGCTGCGGTGCGTGAGCGGGGTCGGGACCGCGCCCGGTGACAGGCGCGGACGCTTGACGCGACCCGGGCGCCGATTGGGACCGGGCGACCGTGGCAGACGCCCCGGACCCTTCACGACGTCTCGCGGCGCATCCCCGTTTCAGCCGTGAAGACAGCGCCTTGGCGCGCTTCGCTTGAGGACGGCCCTGCCGGAACGGCTACCGCGCCATGCCAGCAAGCCGTCCGGAAGGCGTTGCGCGCTCGCCCGTGACCGGGCCTCAGAACCCCAGCGTCTTCAGCATGAGAAAACAGCCGGCCGAGAGCAGCGCGGCGGCGGGGACGGTGATGACCCAGGCGGCAACGATGGTCATGAAATGCGAGCGCCGAACAAGCTTGCGGCGGGTGCGTTCCTGCCGTGCCAGCCGCTCGGGCGCCGGGCGGGCGTTGTGCATGCGGCGAAAGCGGCGCTCCATGTACCACTCGCGGAAGAATCCGACGCCGAAAACGCCGCCCACCGCGATGTGGGTCGAGCTGACAGGCAGCCCGAGCCATGACGCGGCGATCACCGTGACCGCCGCGGAAAGCGCGACGCAATAGGCCCGCATCGGGTTCAGCTTGGTGATCTGGCTGCCGACCATGCCGATCAGCTTGGGCCCGAAGAGCACGAGGCCGAACGAGATCCCGAGTGCCCCCAGCAGCATGACCCACAGCGGGATCGACACCTCTCCGGCCACCGCCGAGGATTGCTGCACGTAGACCACCGCGGCGAGCGGACCCACCGCGTTGGCGACGTCGTTGGCGCCATGAGCAAAGGAGAGCAGCGCCGCCGAGACCACCAGCGGCAGGCGGAACAGCGTCTTGAGCGAGCGGTTGCGGTTCTCCAGCCCCTCGGACTGGCGCTTGATGAAGGGCACCGACAGCGCCCCCAGCAGCGCGCCGGTCGCCCCGCCGATCAGAAGCGCGGTGCCGAGGCCGATCTTCACCACGTGGCTCAGCCCCTTCAGCGCGAGATAGGCGGCGAAGGCGGCGCTCATCAGGCCGATCAGCACCGGAACCCAGGTGCGGGCGGCGGCGATCTTGTCCTCGACGTAGATGACGCGCCACTTGATGAAGGCGAGCATGGCGGCGGCGATGATGCCGCCCAGCAGCGGCGAGATGACCCAGCTCGCGGCGATCGCGCCCATGGTCGACCAGCTCACGGCGCCCACGCCTGCGGCCACGATCCCGGCGCCCATGACGCCGCCCACCACCGAGTGCGTGGTCGAGACCGGCGCCCCGATCCATGTCGCGGTGTTCACCCAGATCGAGGCGGCGAGCAGCGCCGCCATCATCGCCCGGACGAAGACCCTGGTGTCGGCGAGGCTCGCCGGGTCGATGATCCCCTTGGAGATGGTCGAGACCACATCCCCGCCCGCGAGCAGGGCGCCGGCGCTCTCGAACACCGCGGCGATGGCGATGGCGCCCAGCATCGACAGCGCCTTGGCGCCCACCGCCGGGCCCATGTTGTTCGCCACGTCGTTGGCGCCGATGTTGAGCGCCATGTAGGCGCCGAAGGCCGCCGCCACGACCACCGCGAGGCCCTGCGGCTCACCGCCGGTGAAGATCGCCGCCGCCACCGCGGCGAGGGTCACGAAGACGAGGCTGATGCCGACCCCCACGAGGGGGCGCGCCGTGTACATCGTCGCGTCCTCGAGTCGCGACAGGCGATTGAGGTCCTGGTCCAGTGTCTTCCACTGGGTGGCGGGGGGAGTGTCGGGCACGTGGGTATGTTCCTTGAAGTCTCGCAGCCTGGCTGGATCTGGCACGGGCCTCAGCCCCTGGCCGCGTCGTCCAGATAGCCGCGAAGATCGGCCAGCAGCGCGCTGAGCTGCTCTTCGTGCACCGCCGCCGCGGCACGCTCGGGTGTCATCCAGTGCCGTTCGCGGTCCTGCATCTCGGGGAAGTCGTCGAGCAGTTTCTCGACCTCGATGGCGTAGACGTCCACGCTGGTCGCAACCGGCAGGCCGCCGTCCAGCACCTTGTCGTAGTGGTAGCGGCCGATGCGCACCGGGCGGCGCGGAGCGCGGGCCTTGACGCCCGCCTCTTCCCAGGCCTCCTGCAGCGCGGTGCCCGCGCCGTCGGTGCCGTGCATCGGCCAGCCCTTGGGAATGATCCAGCGCTTGGTGGAACGCGACGTGATCAGCAGGATCTCGGGACCGGTCTCGGCATGACGATAGCACAGCGCCGCAATCTGCACGCGCAGGGGGCGGTGCAGCATGGGAGAGATGTAACGTTTCCAGATCGTGCCAAGCATGCCGGTATCGGCTCCTGTCGAATGGACCGGCCTCGTTTAGTGAAGCTTTTGTGAAAACTCAACCCGCCAAGCATGTCCTGGCGGGTGCGAGACAGCTCCCTATGGCCGTGACGTCACGGTATCTAGCGCTGAAAACGCCCGTGAACAGGGAATAGTCCGGGCTTTGATCCGGCCATCGACGGCGTCGGGCGGAGTTGGCCATCGGGACCAGTGGCGAAATGTTGGGCTGTGAAAGCACGCGGGGGGAGGCCGGGGACGCGGTCCACGTATCGGCCTCGAGCAGCGCCGACCGGCAATCCG
>NZ_JAATOS010000712.1:0-1575 GCF_011806505.1 Salipiger sp. HF18
ACCGCGGGGCTGCTGGCGGCCACCGGCGCCGACGTGCTGGCGCTGCAGAAGGTGTTCGACGCCGAGAGCCTCGACTTCTTCCACGACCACTATCTCGCGCCGGTGGCCGGGCCTTATCGCAACCGGCTCTGCCTGCCGGGCAACGACGGGCGCGGGCTCGACGTGGCGGTGATGGCGCGGCGTGACTGGGACGACGCGACCAGCCACGCGGCGCTCCTGCCGGGCGATCTGGGCTTCGCCCCGCCCGCCGGTATCGCCCATGACCTGCCGATCTTCCGGCGCGACTGCCTCGAGCTGTGCTTTGGCAGGCTCACGGTCTTCGTCGTGCATTTCAAGGCGCCGCCGCCGGATCCGGCGCTGTCGTGGAAGGTGCGGCGGCTCGAGGCCGAGGCGGTGCGCCGCCTGCTGCCCTCGGAGCCCGGGGCGCTCTGGCTGGTGATCGGCGATCTCAACGAGCCGCGCGAGGAGGGCCCGCGCGCCGTCGCGCCGCTCGAGGCGGTCGGCGTGGATCTTGGCCTGCGCATGCCCGAGCGCGACCGCTGGAGCTATTTCGAGCCGCACGTGGGCGAGCATCACCGCCCGGACGCGCTGATCGCGTCGCCGGCGCTGGCGCAGCGCTACCCCGACGTGGTGCCGCGGGTGCTGCATCGCGGGCTCGGGCACGAGGCCGGTCCGGGGCGAGGCGCGCGGCTGAGCGGTGTCGGAGAGCACCGGCCCCACGCAAGCGACCACGCGGCGCTGGTGGTGGAGTTCCCGGGGCTCTGAAGGGGTCTACCCGAAAACGCGAAACGCCGGACCCGCGAAGGTCCGGCGCTGTCATTCCGGCCTTGGGCCAGACAATGTGTGAGCGCGATCAGCCGTCGAAATCCACTTCCTCGATGACGCGCAGGGCGTCGGCGCGGAGGCCGGCCAACGTCATGAGGTTCACGTCATCCGCCTCGAAGCTGCCCCAGCTGGTCACCAGCTCGTCGGCCTCGGTGCCGGGGGCGATGGGGTATTCGAAGTTGGCGTGGGCGTAGATTTCCTGCGCCTCGGGCTGGGTCAGGAATTCCATCATCTTCAGCGCGTTCTCACGGTTCGGCGCCGACTTGGTCATCGCCACGCCCGAGATGTTCACGTGGGTGCCGGCGCCCTCGAAGACCGGGAACAGCACGTTGACCGAGTCTGCCCATTCCTTCTGCTCGGGATCGTTGAGCATCTGGCCCATGTAATAGGTGTTGCCGAGCGCGATGTCGCATTCACCGGCCCAGATCGCCCGGACCTGCGCCCGGTCGTTGCCCTGCGGCTTGCGGCCGAGGTTGGCCTTCACTGCCTCGAGCCAGGCCTTTGTCTCTTCCTCGCCATGGTGGTGCAGCATCGCCGAGACCAGCGCCACGTTGTAGGGGTGGGTGCCGGAGCGGGTGCAGATGCGGCCCTTCCATTTCGGATCGGCGAGGTCCTCGTAGGTGGTCACCTCGGAGGGATCGACGCGGTCCTTGCTCGCATAGACGATGCGGGCGCGGGTGGTCAGTCCGAACCAGTGGCCTCGGGGTCGCGGTATTGCTCGGGCACGTTGGTGTTGAGCACCTCGCTGGT
>NZ_JAATOS010000713.1:0-1570 GCF_011806505.1 Salipiger sp. HF18
CGCTGATCAACAAGATTCTCGGCGAGGACCGGCTGCTGACCGGCCCCGAGGCCGGCATCACCCGCGACGCCATCTCGGTCCGGCTGGACTGGGACGGTACGCCGATGCGGATCTTCGACACCGCCGGCATGCGCAAGCGCGCCAAAATCCAGGAAAAGCTCGAGAAACTCTCGGTCTCCGACGGCCTGCGCGCGGTGAAGTTCGCCGAGGTGGTGGTCGTTCTGCTGGACGCGGCGATCCCCTTCGAGCAGCAGGACCTGCGCATCGCCGACCTCGCCGAGCGCGAGGGACGGGCCGTGGTCGTCGCCGTCAACAAGTGGGACGTCGAAGAGCACAAGCAGGAGAAGCTGCGCGATCTCAAGGAGGCCTTCGACCGGCTGCTGCCGCAGCTTCGCGGTGCGCCGCTGGTGACGGTCTCGGCCAAGACCGGGCGCGGGCTCGACCGGCTCAACGCCGCGATCCTGAAGGCCTGGGAGATATGGAACCGCCGCGTCTCGACCGGCCAGCTCAACCGCTGGCTCGAGGGCATGGTCTCGTCGCACCCGCCGCCCGCGCCGCAGGGCAAGCGCATCAAGCTGCGCTACATGACACAGGCCAAGACCCGGCCGCCGGGGTTCGTGGTGATGTGCTCGCATCCCGACAAGATGCCCGACAGCTACACGCGCTACCTCGTCAACGGCCTGCGCGAGGCCTTCGACATGCCGGGCACGCCGATCCGGCTCTACATGCGCGGGCAGGGCGACCGGAACCCCTACAAGGGCCGCCGCGAGAAGAACGCCGGCGCGCTGAAGAAACACCTCGGCAAGCGCAAGGGCTGAGCCTCGGGCCGGCGGTGCCGTTTTGCAGGCTTCTCCGGTGCATCGGCGACTTGGCTGGCCGACGCTGGACCGGTTCGACTCCGGGCGGGTCCGGGATCGCGGGCAAGGCCACGGGTTTCGGTATCGGTTTCTGTGAATCCCGTCGCCCGGGGCGCGGGTGTTTGCCCCTCGCATGTTCGTGCTCGCCAGGTTCTTCCGTAGAATATTATTCTTATCCAGCGGCTTAGGGAGCGTTTCTAAGGCGAAGTGTCAGGTGGCCGCAGGGCAGGGACGGGCAGGCGCAGGGGCGCTTCCTGAAGTACGCTCGGCCGTTTCACTGCCCCAGCAGGGCCCGCGTCGAGCGGGCCGCACCTTGCACTCCGGGAGCGTTTCGCGGGATAGGACGGCGCAACAACCCGACAGACCCTCGAGAGCCGAAAGCCATCATGTCCCAGACCGATCTTCTCAAGACCGATTGCTCGAAATGCGCGGCACTCTGCTGTCTCGTGCTGACCTTCGACAAGGGCCGGGATTTCGCCTTCGACAAGAACCCCGGTGAGCCCTGCCGGAACCTCGCGGGACACAGCTGCTCGATCCACGACCGGCTGACCGAAGAGGGCATGGCGGGCTGCGTCGCCTATGATTGCCTCGGCGCCGGCAACCGCGTCGTGCAGGAGGTCTTCGCCGGCCAGAGCTGGCGCGACGAACCGCGGCTCACGCGGGTGATGATGGAAGCCTTCATGGCCATGTGCGAGGTCCACAAGCGCATCGAC
>NZ_JAATOS010000714.1:0-1565 GCF_011806505.1 Salipiger sp. HF18
AGGATATCGACGCTGCCCATGGCCTCGGCCGCCTGCTTCGGCAGCGCCGCGACCGCCTCGGGGTCCGAGAGGTTGCAGGGCAGCACGAAGGCGCGCTCGCCCAGCTCATCGGCCAGCGCCTGAAGCGGCGCCTCGCGGGTGCCTGACAGGCCGACGGTGGCGCCGGCGGCGTGCAGCGACCGGGCGATGGATCCGCCGATGCCGCCCGAAGCGCCGGTCACCAGCGCGCATTTTCCCGTAAGATCGAACATGGCTCGCCTTGTCCCTCTCTCTTATTCGTTATGGTTGAAATCCTGCGCCCGCGTATCGCACCGACGCCCGCACGGGGCAACCGCCGGGCGACCGGTTCGCAGCGGCGCTCAGACGGCGGCCTGCTCGGTCACCTTGGCCACGTCCTCCGGCGTGCCGATGGCCGCGACCGAGGCGCTGCGGTCGATGCGGCGCACCATTCCCGAGAGCGCCTTGCCCGCGCCGATTTCCCAGAACTCGCTCACACCGTTGCCGATCATGTATTCCACAGACTCGCGCCAGCGCACCGCGCCGGTCACCTGCTCGACCAACAGCGCGCGGATGGTGTCGGGATCGGTCACCGCCTCGACGCTCACGTTGGCGACGAGCGGCACCTTGGGGGCCGAGATCGAGACCTCGGCCAGCGCCTCGGCCATGGCCTCGGCGGCGGGCGCCATCAGGGCGCAGTGGAAGGGCGCGCTCACCGGCAGCATCACCGCGCGCTTGGCACCGAGCGCCTTGGCGAGCTCCACCGCTCGCGCCACCGCGGCCTTGTGCCCCGAGATCACCACCTGCCCCGGGTCGTTGTCGTTGGCGGCGGCACAGACCTCGCCGTCGCTCGCGGCCTCGGCGGCGACCGCCTTGGCGCGCACCAGATCGAGCCCGAGCAGCGCCGCCATGGCGCCCACGCCCACCGCCACCGCGTTCTGCATCGCCCGGCCGCGGGTCCGCAAAAGACGTGCCGCATCGGCCACGCTCAGCGCGCCGGCGGCGGTCAGGGCCGAGTATTCGCCCAGCGAGTGGCCGGCGACGAAGCAGGCGTCGGTCACCGACACACCCTCGGCTTCGAGCGCCCGCAGAGCCGCCATCGAGGTCGCCATCAGCGCGGGCTGGGCGTTTTCGGTCAGCGTCAGGGTGTCGGCGTCGCCTTCCCAGATCAGCGCCGAAAGCTTCTCGCCAAGCGCCTCGTCGACTTCGTCATAGATCGCGCGGGCGGCCGGGAAGGCCTCTGCAAGCGCCTTGCCCATGCCGATGGCCTGCGCCCCCTGGCCGGGGAAAATGAATGCTCGGGACATGGCGCGGTCTCCTGTCATCTGCGCTCTCTCAATGAGGTATTGGGCGCTTCACATAACGTCCGCGAGGGTGTTTCGCAACGGCTGTGCACGGATGCTGTGCGCAGGGCCACGATTGCGCTCCGTGCGGCAGCGCAGCATTTTGGGCGCAGCAATCGCCAACCCTTCCGGAGCCCCCATGCCCCTCGCGAACACCGAAACCTCCTACGGCACGCTTGCGCGGGCCTTTCACTGGCTGATAGCGCTCGGCATCCTGATCATGGT
>NZ_JAATOS010000715.1:0-1560 GCF_011806505.1 Salipiger sp. HF18
GCATCGCGGCGGTGAGTGCCGCGAGGGCCGCGACCGGGTCCTCGGCGCTCCAGATTTCCTCACCGATGCCGAAGAAGTCGGTGACCGGGGTCAGGCTGGCGACGAGCTCGGGCGTGAGACCGCCCTCGGCCACCACCGGCACCTCGATCATCTCGGACCACCACTGGAAGAGATCGCGGTCGGCCAGCGTGCCGTCGCCCAGCGACTCGCCGGAGAGGGGGCCGAAGGAGACATAATCCGCGCCGCCTTCTGCCGCGCCCATGCCGTCGTGGCGCGAGGCGCCGCAGAAGGCGCCGACGATGGCGTCCGGGCCAAGCTCCTTGCGGGCGTGGCGCACCGAGCGCGACCCGTCGGTGAGATGCACGCCGTCGAGCCCGAGCCTCTGGGCGAGCACCACGTGGGTGTCGATGACAAGCGCCACGTCATGAGCGTGGGCGATCTCGCGCACCGCGTCGGCGGCGCGCAGCAGCTTGTCCTCGTCGCGGGTGGCGAGGGCGAGGCGGAGGCAGGCGATCTCGGCCGCCTGCAGCACCGCATCGAGCCGCGCTGGGAACTCGGAGAGATCGAACTCCGGCGGCGTGATCAGGTAGAGCTGGGGCAGATCGGTCTCGGCCATTGCGGTCATCCTCGGAAAAACTTCCGGGCTGCATACACCGCCCGGAGGGGCAGTGCCAAGGCCCTGCCTTGGTCATTTCGGATCGAGCGTGGCAACGAAGGCCAGCGCCAGCCGGGTGAGATGCTCGCGGAGCGCGTCGTCGGCGAAGCCGTCCGGGTCGAGCGTCACGAAACCGCCCATCGTGCGCTCGCCCATAGTCATCGGGCCGGTATGCGGCAGGGCGAGCGCGCGGGGCACCTGCGCCTTGCCGACGCGGTAAAGCCCGTGGTCGCGGAAGGTGCCGCAGACCATGTTGCCGCGCGAGGTGAAGCAGAGCCCGCCGAACATGGCGATCTCACGCAGATCGGGCACCGCCGCGAGATCGCTCCGAAGGGTTTCTGCAAGGCCCTCGTCATGTGCCATGACCGGCGCTCCTGTGTCGGGGAATGCCCCCACCATAGAGGACGGATGCCACGCGCGGGGATATTTCCGGGGGGCAGAAGCCCGCTTGCCCTCGAATAGCGTGGCGCTTAGGGAGACGGCAGGACAAAGGAGAGGCCATGCCGAGCGACGTCAAACAGCCGGCCTTCGTGCTTGTGCGGCCCCAGATGGGCGAAAACATCGGTGCCGCGGCGCGCGCCATGTGGAATTTCGGGCTCGACCGGATGCGGCTGGTGAGCCCGCGCGACGGCTGGCCGAACCCGGCCTCGGTGGCCATGGCCTCTGGTGCGGGCCGGCTACTCGACGATGCGGTGCTGAGCGAGGACGTGGCGGGTGCGGTCGGCGACTGCGACCTGGTCTTTGCGACCACCGCCCGGCAGCGCGGCATGACCAAGCCGGTCTATTCCCCGGAAGAGGCGATGCGCGAGGCCGCCAGCCGGATCGCTGCGGGCGGCCGCGTGGCGGTGATGTTCGGCCCCGAACGGGCGGGGCTCGAGAACGCCGACGTGGCGCAGGCCAATGCC
>NZ_JAATOS010000716.1:0-1551 GCF_011806505.1 Salipiger sp. HF18
GGAATGAGACCCACGTCGGCGCGGGTCATCGCCTCGTCCAGCGAGGTCACCGGCGTCGGGTGCACGGCGACCTTGCCGAGGAACGCCGCGAGCTGGATCAGCATGATCCAGAGGTAGCTGCGGCGGATGCGCCGCCCCAGCGCGTGCAGGTAGGAGATCCGGAACTGGGGCCGGACGTAATCCTGCGCGACCTGCTGGCGCCAGCCCGGTTCCGCGCAGACCTGACCGGGGTCGATGATCGGCGCGTAGAAGTTCTTTTCCACTGTGCGGAAGCGGATGCGCCAGCTGTCGCAATAGCGGTAGCGCCGTGCCTCGAGCGTGAGGAAGAAGAGGTTCAGCACGCCCACCAGCACCAGAGGCAGCGGCGAGGCGTCGGGCGCGGCGTATGAGATCGAGAGCGCCACCCCCAGCGTCACCACCGCCCAGTTGGTCGTGGTGTCGAGCCGGGTGCGCCAGACCGAACAGCGATAGACCTCGCCCCTGTAGAGATGCGCGATGGCGCCGATCTCGGCCGGCGAGAATTCCGGGTTTTCGGGCGGGCTTTCTTCGCGCCGGATCACCTCGCCCATGTCGACCACCGTGGCCCTGTCTGCCTTGCCTGCCATGTCCACCTCCCGCCGGGCCCGCCTGGGCACCTAGAACCCCCACGGGCACGCTACCCGGGCGAGGGTTAAGACGGGATCAATCTTTCAAAACGTTTTAACAGTGCTGGAGCTTTGGAATTCGGCGTCTTATCATTGGCTTGAGCTGCGGGTGGGGCAGGTCAGCGGCTCTCGCCCGCGAGAAATGAATATGGAAGATTCATCTTAGATGCGCAGGGGCAGGTCGAATATCCCGGGCCCGAGGGGACGGCGGGGGGACTCTGGCGCGTCGAGACGATAGGGTGGGCCCGCGCGGGTGGGCCACCTGCGGCAGCAGCGGAGACGACGGATGAACGACGGGACCAGCACGGCAGACGAGACGGCGGAGATCACCCGCGCCATTCCCGAGCTCGAGCTGCTCTCCGACGACGCGCTTGACGCCATCGAGGCGGCCGCCGACACCATCCTGCAGGAGGTCGGCGTCAACTTCGTCAACAACCCCGAGGCGCTGGAACGCTGGCGCCGCGCCGGGGCCGAGATCGAGGGCGAGCGTGTGCGCCTCCCGCGCGGCCTCGCGCGCGAGCTCTGCGCGACCGCGCCGGGCGTCTTCACCCAGCTTGCCCGCAACCCCGCGCGCAGCGTCGAGATCGGCGGCCGGGGCCTCGTGCTAGCGCCGGTCTACGGGCCGCCCTTCGTGCATGACGCCGGGCGCGGACGGCGTTACGCCACCATCGAGGACTTCCGCAACTTCGTGAAGCTCGGCCAGATGGCGCGCTGGCTGCACCATTCCGGCGGCACCGTCTGCGAGCCCACCGACCTGCCGGTCAACAAGCGCCACCTCGACATGCTCCACGCCCACATGACGCTTTCGGACAAGCCCTTCATGGGCACCGCGACCGAGCCATCGCGCGCGCGGGACTGCATCGAGATGTGCGGCATCCTGTTCGGCGAGGATGTGGTGCGGGAGAAG
>NZ_JAATOS010000717.1:0-1546 GCF_011806505.1 Salipiger sp. HF18
GGCCGGAGGATCGCGCCATCACGCCTAGCAAGACGGAAAACAATTCCGCTCGCCCGACTATTTCAGCACCCTGCTAGACCCACTCCACGTCGCCGAGGAAGATGTACCCCGCGCCGTAGATGGTCTTGATCAGACGCGGGTTCTTCGGGTCCTCCCGAAGCTTGGTGCGCAGCCGAGAGATCCGCACGTCCATCGCCCGGTCAAAGCTCTCGCCCGCGGCGCCACCGAGGCTCTCCTGCATCTGCGCCCGGGTGATGAGCCGCTTGGGGCTGTCGAGGAACAGCCGCAGCACCTCGCCCTCGGCATGGCTGAACGGGGTCTCGGCACCGGTTTCGTCCTCGAGCGCGTAGCGGTCGAAATGCGCGGTCCATCCGGCGAAGCGTGCGCTGTCGCCCCCGCGCGGCGCGGCGCGCGGCCCGCGCAGCCGGGCCCGGACGCGGGCCACCACCTCGGCGGGGTCGAAGGGCTTGATGATGTAGTCGTCGGCGCCAAGCTCGAGCCCGGTCACCCGGTCCTGCACCTGCGCGCGCCCCGAGATGATGATCACCGCCGCCCCCTGTTCCAGCGCCAGCCGGTGCACGAGGCTCAGCCCGTCGCGGTCCGGCAGCCCGAGATCCACGAGGCACAGGTCCGGCGTCGCCCGCTTCAGCGCCGCCTCGAACTCGGTGGCGCGGGCAAAGGCCATGGTGCGGAACCCGGCCTCGGTCAGCGCCTCCGAGAGGATGGCGCGGATCGTCGGCTCGTCGTCGAGGATCGAGACCAGAGGCGCGGTCATGCGGCGGCTCCCGGGTGACCGAGGAACGCCGCCAGCTCTTCCGGCGTGAAGGGCTTTGCCAGCACCGGCGCACGGGCCACCGCCTCGCGCCTGAGCGGGCTGTCCGGCGGCAACGAGGTCATCAGCTGCACCGGCACATCCGGCAACAGCAGCGGCAGCTCGGACCCGGGCAGGGCGCCCTCCAGAGTGATGTCCGACAGCACGAGGTCGATCTCCAGCCGCTCCGCCAGCGTCCGCGCCTCCTCGACCGAGGCCGCCTCGGCGACCTGGTGCCCCATGGCGGTGAGCATCTCGCGCACCTCCGCCCGCAGGTCCGGGTTGTCCTCGACCAGCAGCACCAGCCCGGCGCGCGGCAGCGCCTCGGCCCGGCGCAGCGGCAGGCGCAGGGTCACGCAGGCGCCGGGCGCGCCGTTGGCGAGCTTTACCTCGCCGCCCGCGAGCTTGACCATGTCGTAGACCATCGCCAGCCCCAGCCCCGAGCCCTCGCCGCCCTTGGTGGTGAAGAACGGGTCGAGCCCGTGCTGCAGCGCCTGCGGGCTGAACCCGGGGCCGGTGTCGGAAACCGAGAGCTCGAGCCAGGTGTCGAGGATGGTGCGTGCCGCCACCGTGATCGTGCCTTCCTGGCCGCAGGCATCCGCCGCGTTCAGGACGAGGTTCAGCGCCGCGTCCTGCAGCATCCCCTCGTCGAGCAGGAAGGTGCCGCGCGCCTCCGCCGCGATGCGCAGCGCCAGCCGCCCGGGCAGCGACGGCGTGGCCAGCGTCTCGAGATCG
>NZ_JAATOS010000718.1:0-1545 GCF_011806505.1 Salipiger sp. HF18
CGCCTACGCCTATTCCGACGCCAGCCAGGATGACCTCATCCCCGGGCTCTCGAGCGAGATCGTGGCCGATCTTGGCGCCGATCTCTTCGACGTGCGGCTTCTGTCGCATCGCAGGTGGACCGAGGCCGGGTTGCCGCCGGTGGTGCCCGCCTGCCCGCTGCTGACCCGCGGCTGGAACCTGCTGCCCTCGCGCGGCGCCACGCTGCCGCCCGCCCTGCAGGAGGCCGGTGCCCATCTGACCAACGCGCTCTGGACCACCTTCGGCCCCGAGGCCTCGGGGCCGATCTTCGACGCCATTCAGAAAGGAGAGATCTGATGAGGATCCTGTTCGTTCACGGCCGCGCGCAGGGCGGCAAGAGCTCGGCCTCGCTGCTGGCCGAATGGCGCAAGGCGCTGGACCGGGGGCTGGGCTCGGCGGCGCTGTCGCTGCCGGGATCGGTGAGCTTCGACCAGCCGTTCTACGGCGACACGCTCGACGACTTCGTCACCCGCGCCAAGCTGCCTTCGACGCGGGAGCTGGTGCAGATGGGCCCCGGGCAGGATCAGGGCTACGAGCTCTTCGCCCAGTCGGTGCTGCAGGAGATGAGCACCAGCGCCGAGATCTCCGAGACCGAGATCCGCCAGCAGATGCCCGAGGGCGAGCTGCAGGAAATGGGGCCGCAGAACTGGGAATGGGTGCAGGCGCTGGTGCAGGTCATCGACGGGCACTGGCCGGCGATCTCGGGCGCGACGATCGAGAAGTTCCTGACCGACGTCTACCTCTACCTCGACAAGCCCGCGGTGCGGAAGAAGATCGACGGCATCGTCGAGGCGGCGCTGACCGACCAGCCGACGGTGGTGGTGGGCCACTCGCTCGGCAGCGTCGTGGCCTACAACGTGCTGGTGAAGCACGCCCCGCGCATGAAGCTGGCGGGCTTCCTGACCATCGGCTCGCCGCTGGGGATCAAGGCGATCACGGCGCTGCTCGGGCTGCCGCGCAACCCCGCCGCCGGGCGCTGGGTGAACGCCTACGACAAGCGCGACATCGTGGCGCTGAACCCGCTGAACGCCAAGCACTTCCCGGGGGCGCCGCGGGTCTCGAACTTCCCCGGCGTGCGCACCCACCCCGACAACCGCCACGGCATCGCGGGCTACCTCGACGATCCCACGGTGGCCAGTCAACTGGTGGCCTTCGCGACCTGACGGCCTCGGGCGCAGGCGTTCGGGCGATGGTTCTGACGGGTGGAGCCGGGCGGTCTGCCGCCCCCTCCCAAAGCCCCGCGAGGGCCCCGCTCCGACGCCCCGCAACCCGACCGAAAACCGCCGCAAGGTCACCGCATTGCCGTTCTGCACGACCCCATGCTACTGTGCCGCGAAATGAGGCAGAGCAGCCCCGGATGACGGCACTCAAACAGTATCAAAGACTGGAAGCGTCAGGACTCTGGCGGCCCGAGCCGGCTGCCCAGAGGCGCGAGGTGATCGTGTCCCTTGGCGATGCCTCGCTGACCATTTCCGAGTTCTCCGGACGCGCGCTGGCGCACTGGTCCCTGCCTGCCGTGCGCCGCG
>NZ_JAATOS010000719.1:0-1544 GCF_011806505.1 Salipiger sp. HF18
GTGCCACGACGATGGCGGCGACGGCAAGGACAAGACCCGCGAGCACGGTGTAGCGCATCTCGTGCACGCTGAACTCGAAGGCGCCGAAGATGGCGGAGCGGCCGACGTCCCGCGCCGAGGCTCCGTCTTCGCGCAGGAGCCAGGCGACGCCGAAGGCCACGTGGTAGAAGACAAGGTTCATGAAGTAGGCCACCGAGGGAAAGGCGAAGAGCAGCTGCTTCCACAGCGCCGGGCGGGTGAGCATCGACAAGAGGCGGACGTAGGTGGCCCAGATCGCGATCGCGATAAAGATGAAGGCCACGTTCATGAAGCTCTTCAGGAGCCATAGGTTGTGCAGCCCGTTGGGGCTGTCCGAGCCCTCGTCGGCGTGGATCGAGGTCAGCGCGTAGTCGAAGGTGACATCCCAGCACAGGATGATGAATGGCAGGAACAGCCAGACCAGCCCGAGGATGTCGGTGCGGATGCGTTTCCGCTTCGCGAAGTTGTCGTAGAAGATGTCGACCCGCACGTGGCTATTGGTGGTCACCGCGTAGGCGATGCCCATCAGCACCGCGGCGCCGTAGAGCCACCATTGCAGGTCGTCCATCCAGGCCTGGTTGTGGCCCAGCTGGCGCAGCACCACCTGGGCGCAGATCACCAGCATCAGGATCGGAAAGAGCCATGCGGCGACGTTGGACACCCGCACGACGAAGCGGTCACCGCGGTTGTGTTCGGCGCGTCCGATCTCTCCGGGATCGGAGATCGCGGCCACGAACTCTTCTGGCTCGGCCATTGCGCCTGCCTCCTTTGCGCAAAATCAGAAGCGCCGGGGCGGACGGGACCGCCCCGGCAGCTGTCATGACGGATGCGGAATTACTGGTTCGCGACCGAGTTGTAGGGACGCGGCAGGTAGATGTTGTTGGACCAGAGCTTGTAGTCGCTGCGGAACCCCTGCAGGTCGTCCCAGACCTCCTTGAAGAACGCATCCTCGGCGGCAAGCTCGGCGGCCACTTCCAGCCACGCGCTCTCGAAGGCCTGGAGCTGTTCCTCGTTCCAGTTCTTGATCTCGACGCCGTGCTCCTCGACGTTCTCCTTCATCGCGGGGAAGTTCTTGGCCTCACCCTCGGCGAAGTTGTCGGCCAGGTTCGCCATGCAGGCGATCTCGATCTGGTTCTGGGCGATCTCGTCGAGGCTCTCCCAGCGGTCCTTGTTGATCAGCAGCTCGAACATGGTCGAGGGCTGGTGCCAGCCGGGGAAGTAGTTGTACTTGGCGATGTTGTAGAAGCCGAGGCTCGCGTCGACCAGCGGCCTCGAGAACTCGGTCGCGTCGATGGCACCGCGCTCGAGCGCCGGGAAGATGTCGCCGCCCGCGAGCAGCGAGGTCGACACGCCCAGTTTCTGCATGACCTCGGCGCCGAGGCCGAAGAAGCGCATGTTCAGGCCCTTGAGATCGTCCGGAGAGTTGATCTCCTTCTTGAACCAGCCGCTGGTCTCGGGGGCGTACATGCCGCAGAGGATGACCTTCACGTTGTAGCCGTTATCGTCGTACATCTGCTGGAAGTACT
>NZ_JAATOS010000720.1:0-1540 GCF_011806505.1 Salipiger sp. HF18
GCCCTCGAGCGTCATCAGCGCGTCGTGAACCGACTTGTAGGCATCGTCCCCGGCCTCGAGCTGGGTGGCGATGGCAAAGCGCGACGAGGTCACCGAGGCTTCGCCGAGGATCGGGAATTCCTTCATGATAAAGCGGATGTTTCCATCGCTCTCGATCAGCTCCTCGACCTCGGGGAAGGCACGGCGGCAGTAGCCGCAGCGGTAGTCCGAGAATTCGATGATGGTGACGTCGCCGTCGGGGTTGCCGCCGACCCAGCTGTAGCCATCGCGGAACAGCGCATCGGCGTTGTCGGCGACGAGCTGGTCATCGGCGGCGGCCTGCTGCTGGGCCTGCTTGGCCTCGAGCGCGTTGACCGCTTCCATGATCACCTCGGGGTTCTCGAGCAGGTATTCGCGGACCTGCGCGCCGAAGGCCTGGCGCTGCTCGGGCGTCATGTCCGAGAAGTCGAGATCCTGCGCGGCGAGCGGCGAGGCGAGCATGCCGGCGGCGAGGGTCAGCGCGGTGGCGGGGCGTTTCAGTCGGGTCAGCATGGGCTCTCCAATGTCTATCTCGTCGCGTGTGTGGCGGGCCCGCGTCAGCGCGTGGCCTTGGCTCTTTCGGCTGCGTCTAGCACGTCCTGCGCCCGACGCCACGGGGCGGATCCCCGCGGCAGCAGATCGGTGGCGCGCTTGGCGTGGATCCCGGCGTCCTTGAGGCGGCCGCCGAGGGCGTAGCGCTGCGCCGTCGCCTCCGAGGCCATGCCGGCGTTGCCGCTCTGTGCATAGGCCACCGAGAGGTCGCGCAGCACCCGGGCGTCGCGCCAGTCGCGGCCGCGTGCCTCTTCCAGCGTCTGCAGCGCCGCCGAGGTCTGGCCCGCCGCAAGCTGCGCCCGGCCGAGCCCGGCAAGGATCTGGGCGTTGCGCGGGGCAAGGCTGCGCGCCTGGGAATAGACCTTCACGGCAGCGGCAGCCTGCCGCGACTCGAGCAGGATCTGGCCCTTTAGGTCGTAATAGAACGGGTCGCGCGGGCGCAGCGCGATGGCGCCGTCGATGGCCCGCAGCGCGCCCTTGAGATCGGATTGCTGGTGCCGCGCCGCGGCCTCGGCCATCAGCGCGATGTCCTTCGAGGGCAGGCGGTCGAGCCGCCCCAGCGTCCATTTCGGCGCCCGCAGGAAGGCCTCGAGCTTGGCGCGGGCGCGGGCGAACCAGTAGGCAGCCTCGGGATTTCGCGGCGCCCCGGGCCCGGCGGCGGCCACCAGCCCCTTGAGCGTGCGCAGCCGGTCCGTGGTCAGCGGGTGGCTGCGCATGTATGGGTCCTGACGCCCGGCGGACAGCGCCTCCTGCCCGCGGAACAGTTCCTGCACCTCGATGGCGCCGGCGGGGTCGATGCCGGCCCGCGCAAGCGTCCGGACCGAGGTGATGTCGGCCGAGCTTTCCTCGGCGCGGGTGTGGGCGAGGAAGTTGCGCATCGCGGCGCTCTGGGTGCCGAGCAGCACGCCGAAGGCGGCGTCGCCGCTGCCGGTCGCGGCCCCGGTGGCGGCGGCCAGCGCCATGCCGAGCG
>NZ_JAATOS010000721.1:0-1537 GCF_011806505.1 Salipiger sp. HF18
TGCTGCGGGGTTCGGGCTGCGAGACCAGCGCGCCGGTGGTCCGGGCGCGGGCCGCAAGACGCGCGTGCAGACGGTTCAGGAACCGCGTCAGCGCGGCGGACCAGCCTCCGTTCTCCGACATGCCTCGTCTTGCCTCTCACCCGTCCGCTGTTGGCGCGGTTCTCCGTCGGGAAGAGCCTAGCGAATCAGTGATTCCGAGTCACCCTGGAACGGTGCAGCTCAGCCGGCTTTCCGCAGGTGTGCCATATAGAACCCGTCCATGCCGCCGCGCTCTGCCCAGAAATCGGGCCGCAGCCGCAGCCCGCCCTCGGCGCTGCGCCAGCGGTCCTCGATGCCCGGCGCCTCGGCCGGGAGAACCTCGAGCCCGGGATGGCGGGCGAGCGCCTCCTCGACATGGCATTCGCCCTCGTCGGGGATCAGCGAACAGGTGCAGAAGACCAACCGCCCGCCGGGCCGCAGCAGCCGCAGGGCGTGGTCGAACATCGCCTCCTGCAGGCCGATGAGCTCGGTGATGCCCTCGCCGTGCCTGGCGTGGGGCAGGTCCGGGTGGCGGCGGATGGTGCCGGTGGCTGAACAGGGCGCGTCGAGCAGGATGGCGTCGTAGCTGCCCTCGTGCTCCATGGCATCGCCGGTGACGGTCGTGGCCGAAAGCCCGGTGCGGGCAAGATTCTCGGTGACCCGCGCCATGCGGGTCTCGGAGAGGTCGAGCGCGGTGACCTTCGCGCCCGCCGCGGCGAGCTGCATGGTCTTGCCGCCCGGGGCCGCGCACATGTCGAGCACCTCGAGCCCGGCCACGTCGCCCAGAAGCCGTGCGGGCAGCGCTGCGGCGGCGTCCTGCACCCACCACGCGCCCTCGTCATAGCCCGGCAGCGCCGAGACCTGCCCCGCATCGAGCAGCCGCACCGAGCCGGTGCGCAGCAGCTCGCCTCCGAGCCGTTCAGCCAGCGCCGCGGGGTCGCCCTTGGCGGTGAGATCGAGCGGGGCGCCGGCCAGGTGCGCCGCCTCCATCGCCGCGACGGGCTTGCCGCCCCAGGCGCTGGCCAGCGGGTCGCGCAGCCAGCGCGGCAGGCGCGGGACGCGGAGCTTCGTCCATTGCGCGGGGCCCTCGGCGGCGAGCTTGCGCAGCACCGCGTTCACCATGCCCTTCATGCTGTGCGCCTGGCGGTCGGCGCCCACGAGCTGCACCGCCTCGTTGACCACGCCATGGGCCGCGCCGCCGGTGCAGAGCTCCCACGCGCCGAGCCGCAGCACGTTCTTGACGAAGAGCGGCGGCGCCTTGCGCAGATGCGGCTTCAGGACCCGGTCGCAGCGCTCGAGGTTGCGCAGCACCTCCTGCGCGAGCCGCTGCGCGGCGGCGCGCTCGGCCGGGGCGAGGCTGTCCCAGGCGCCGCCGGACATGGCCTCTGAGAGCAGGCGCCCCTGCCCGAGCACCTGTCCCAGAAGCTGAACGGCCTGGCCGCGGGCGGTCGGAGTGGCGGGCATCGGGCTCTCCCGGGTTGTGTCGATGGGCTGGCGGGGCCTATATCAGGGGGACCCC
>NZ_JAATOS010000072.1:0-14403 GCF_011806505.1 Salipiger sp. HF18
AGGGGGTATCCTGTGCCCGGCAGGCGGACCGGGTGCAGGGCCGGACAAGGGCCGGACAAGGGGCGGGCAGGGCGCCGGGACAGGGGGGATATGGTCTCCGCAGACATTCACTCCCCCTCTGGCGGCGTGGCCTGACGACGCGCGATACGTGACTTTGCGCAATTATTGGTTGAATGGACTCCGGTACTCAGACACCATGGTGTTATTGGTGCCGTAGCGTCAAGAATTTCATTGCGCATTTGATCTGGGGGATTTCGCCCATGGATGACCATTCCGACGACCGCGGCGGGATGCGCCGCGATGCCGCCACCGACAGCCCGCCGACCCGCTATGAACGCGCGTCCGTCCGACGACCGCGCGCCGCGCAATTTGCCGGGGCTGCGACCGGTGTCGGGGTGCTGGGTATCGAGATCTGCCAGTCGGTTCAGGCGCTTGACAACTCCGTGCCGCTGGTGGCCCTGAAACCGACCATGGTCCGGGTCTATCTCGACGAGACCACCGTCGCGGCGAGCCTGCGACTGCGCGGCGAGCTCTGTCTCAGGCAGTCCGCCACCGGTCCCGCGACCTATCTCGCCGGGATCAACGAGCTGAAACTCGATCCCGCTGACGCCCTGGCGCTCGTCGACAAGCGCGAGACCCTGAAGGCCTCGCTGAACTTCCACCTGCCCGAGACCGCGCTTCAGGCCGGGTCGCTTATCGTCGAGCTCAACCGGCTCATCCAGATCGGCGGGGCGGAACAGCCCTTTACCGGCGCGGCCCCGGTCGCGGTCGAGCTGACCGCGGGGCCTCCGATCCGGGTGCGCTGCATCGGCCTGCGCTACGCAGATCCGCAGACCGGTGGCGTGCACGTGCCCGACGCCATCCACTTCGACTATTTCCGGTCCTACCTGTCACGGGCCTATCCGGTGCCGTCGGTTGAGTGGTCGCAGATCGTGGTCGACGCCAATTTCGCCCCGCCGTTTCAGGGCGCGACGGCGGTGCTTGCAAACGCGCAGATCGCGGCGATCCGAAACTCCGAGATCAACTCGGGCACCGATCCCCGAACCCATTACTACGGGCTAGTCGACGACGCGAACGGCCAGCACTTCATGCGGGGGCGCGCTTCGGGCATTCCCGCAGGGCCGCAGCCGGACACGGTGGCCTCGGGGCCCTGCGGCATTCCAGCGGGCCTCGCAGGCGATCAGGACCAGTCCTATGCCGACTGGTACGGCGCACACGAGCTTGGTCATACCTACGGGCGCTTTCATCCCGGTTTTCCGCCCGGGGCGCAGGATGCCTCGGACGCGACTTTCCCATATGCCAACGGGCAGCTGTCGAACGCCGACCGGAAATACGTGGGCTACGACGTCGGTGATCCGCAGCTCGGGTTAGAGCCCAAGGTGATGAACGGCACCACCCATCACGACGTCATGACCTACGCGGACAGGCAGTGGGTTTCGGCGTATACCTTCGAGGCCATTCGTCAGCGCCTTGCGGACGAGGACGCGCAGTTCGCGCCTCCGGTCGCGTAGGGCAGTGGAGATCCGTCACATGAACACCACCGCAGACACACGATTTGCCCATGTCGTGGCGACCGTCGACCCGACCGAACACAGCGGTCAGATCCTTTACGTCAACCCGTCGAACATCCAGTCGAACCTGAGCCCGCTCGGGGGGCTCGATCGGGGCGACATCGCCCTCGTTCTGAGGAATTCGGATGGAGCCGAAATCAGACGGATTATCCCCGAGGTGCGCTACGATGCCTGCAGCAGCCCCGAGGATCCGCACACCGGCCTGATCCAGCAGGACGTCGAGCTGCCCGAGGGGCTGGCCTCGCTCGAACTGGTGCAGGGCGACGAGGTTCTGGACATCTTCCAGGCCACCCCGCCCGAGGAGGCGCCCGCGCTGGCCGATGGCATGACGCTCGAGGCGCCGCTCGTCGGCGCCGGCCACAGGCGCAGCGGCTTCAGCGGGCTGGTGGAGGCGCAGGCCGGGGTGACGTACCTGATCGAGGCGCGCCCGGATAATCAGGGCCCCTGGAGCACGCTCTTCATCGGTCGCAAGACGCCGGATTTCGAGATCGACAAGAACCAGTTTCCCGGCGCCAGAAAGCTGAGCGTTCGCGTGGTCCAGAACGCGGGCGTCACTCGCCGCGTGATCGACGAACGCGAGATCGAGCTGGAGTGATCGCCGGCGGCCAGCGCCTGACCTGAGCGCGGGTGCGCAAACGAAACAGGCGCGCCCCGGGGCACGCATGTTCGGGATGTCCCGAAATGGTCCGTCAGACCACCACGGCCGCTCCGTTCGAGGCAAGGCCGACGTTCTGGCGGAAGGCCTCGAAGAGCTCGCGGCCGACGCCGTGGCCGTTGTCGGCAAGGTCGGCGCTCACCGGCGTGCGGCTGTCGAAATCGGGCGCGAGGCAGGTGAGCGTGCCGTTGGTGGCGTCGACGCGCACCATGTCGCCGTCGCGAAGCTTGGCGAGCGGGCCGCCGTTCGCGGCCTCGGGGCAGACGTGGATCGCCGCGGGGACCTTGCCGCTGGCGCCGGACATGCGGCCATCGGTGACCAGCGCCACCTTCAGGCCGCGGTCCTGCAGAACCGCCAGCGTGGGCGTCAGCGAGTGCAGCTCGGGCATGCCATTGGCGCTCGGGCCCTGGAAGCGTACGACGACGACCGTGTCCTCGGTAAACTCGCCCGCCTTGAAGGCGTTCTTGACCGCCGCCTGGTCCTGGAAAACCCTGGCCTTGGCTTCGATGACATGGCGCGAGGGATCGACCGCAGAGACCTTCATGATGCCGTGGCCAAGGTTGCCGATGAGCTTTTTCAGCCCGCCGGTCTTCTGGAACGGATCCGAGGCAGGGCGCAGGATCTTGTCGTTCTGGCTGACCCGCGCGGCCTCCTCGTAGCTCACCGCTCCGTCGCGAAGCTTGGGCTCGCGGGTGTAGAGCGACAACCCGTCCCCGGCGACGGTGGTGACGTCCTCGTGCAGGAGGCCCGCGTCGAGCAGTTCGCCGATCATGTATTGCAGCCCGCCCGCCGCGTGGAAGTGGTTCACGTCGGCGAGGCCGTTGGGATAGACCTTGGCCATCTGAGGCACGACCGAGGAGATGGCGTCGAAATCCTCGAGCGTGAGTTCGATCCCGGCGGCGCGTGCCATGGCGGGCAGGTGCAGCACGAGGTTGGTCGAGCCGCCCGTTGCCATCAGTCCGACGATGCCGTTCACGAAGGCCTTGGCGTCGAGGATGTCGCAGACAGGGCGGTAGTCGTTGCCGAGCTTGGTGATCTCGAGCGCGCGGGTGGTGCCGGCCTCGGTCAGCGCGTCGCGCAGGGGCGTGTTGGGATTCACGAAGCTCGCGCCAGGCAGGTGCAGGCCCATGAGCTCCATCAGCATCTGGTTGGTGTTGGCGGTGCCGTAGAAGGTGCAGGTGCCCGGCCCGTGGTACGAGGCCATCTCGGCCTCCATCAGCTTGTCGCGTCCGATCTCGCCGGTGGCGAACTGCTGGCGCACCTTGGATTTCTCGTCGTTGGGAAGACCCGAAGTCATCGGTCCCGCAGGCAGGAAGATGCCGGGAATGTAGCCGAAGGTGGCGGCGGCGATGATCAGCCCCGGCACGATCTTGTCGCAGACGCCGAGATAAACCGCCGCGTCGAAGGTGTTGTGCGAGAGCGAGACCCCGGCGGCCAGCGCGATCACGTCGCGCGAGAAGAGTGAAAGCTCCATTCCCACCTGGCCCTGGGTGACGCCGTCGCACATCGCCGGGACGCCGCCCGCCACCTGCGCGGTGCCGCCTGCGGCGCGCGCGGCGCTGCGGATGATCTCGGGGAAACGCTCGAAGGGCTGATGGGCCGAGAGCATGTCGTTGTAGGCGGACACGATGCCGAGGTTCGGTACCCGCCCCTCGGCCAGCGCCTGCTGGTCGACGCCCATCGCCGCGTAGGCGTGGGCTTGGTTGCCGCAGGTCAGGTGGCCCCGGCGGGGGCCCTCCTCGGCGGCGCGACGCATGCGGTCTAGATAGGTGGTGCGGCGGGCCTCGGAGCGGGCCTCAATGGTCTCGGTGACCTTGGCGATGGTGGCGTCGAGCGGCATGGCTGGCTCCCTTGTCCCTGGCCGTCCCGCGAGGGGTGCGGGCGATCGCTATGCGACCCACATAGAATTGTTGGCGCTAACAGTAAAGCCGTTTGGGGCGGGTTTCACCGAGATCGCCCCGGCCGGGCGTATCATCGCCGGAAAGAAACACCCGTTGCGCCCTGTTTCTGACCAATTCCGCGGGCATTTCGGGATGTACCGAAATCCTGCCCGACAGAGGTGGGACGGACCGAAAGACAGAGCAGGGGTTACCGAAATGAGCGCAGCAGCACAGATCTCGAGGGTGGCATCCCTCGTCGCGGCGACCGGGAACGTGGGCCGTGGACGCGCAGCGGTCGGGGCGCAGCCGGACAGCCGGGGCCGGGCGCAAGCAGCATTTCGGACAGACCCGAAATCCCGGTGCCCCACCGCGACCGGCCGACCTGCCCCATGGCGGTCAAGGCGGTCCGGCGGGCAAGGGCAGGGGCGCTGAGCCCTGCGACCAGACCCCCGAACCACACATAAAGCCCGGAGTAGTCTGAGGGGTATCCTCTGCCGTGAGTGACGCCGGAGAGGACCCGGGACGGCAGGGCAGATGACCTATCCAAAGGGATAGGGATGCCCCCCTGCGCGCATTTCGGGTGTCCCGAGGCGCGGTACGCCTTCGTCGTTAACGCGGGCATAAGGGAGAGGCCAGCAGCGATGCCGGACCGAAGAGACCGGCATGAGCAAAGACCGGCATGAGCAAAGAAGCGAAATGCCGAAAGGCACCAGAAGGAGGAATGGACATGTATATCGGAGCTCTCGTCGTCATCATCGCTGCAGGCTGTGTTTTCGAACTTCTCGAGGGGGCAGCAGAACGTCGCCGCTACCAGCGCAACGCGCAGCTGGTGGACTTCCCAGGCCTCAACGACTGACCCCCGACCCCGCCCTGCGCCGCGGGCGCCATCGGGCGCGACAGGCGGCAGGGCGGGGCGTTACGCCCGGGCGCGTCGCCAAGCCTCCGGCTTATCCCCCAAAACCAGCTCAACCGACCCCGGGCCGTGTCTTCCCTCGGACACGAAGCCGGAGTATAGGGGCGGCATGAGTGCCGCCCCTCTCCCTGTCGTCAGACTGACGCCCAAAGCCAACCTGCGTGCCATCCGCCGTGGGTTCCCGTGGATCTATGCCAACGAGCTGGTGCTCGACCGCCGTACCAAGGCGCTCGCACCGGGCACGGTGGCGCTGCTCGAGGATACCGAGCGCAAGCCGGTCGGCCTCGTCGGGGTCACGCCCGCGTCGAAGATCGCCGCGCGCATGCTCGACCGCGACGATCAGGCCGAGATCGGCCGCGACTGGCTCGCCACCCGGCTGCGCCGCGCGCTGGAGCTGCGCGAGCGGATCTACGACGCACCCTTCTACCGCCTCGTGCACGCCGAGGCCGATGGCATGCCCGGCGTCATCATCGACCGCTTCGGCGACACCTGCGTGGTGCAGCCCAACGCCGCATGGGCCGAGCTGCTGCTGCCCGACCTGACGCAGGCGCTGGCGGACGTGACAGGCGTCACCAACATTCTCAAGAACGCGGGCTCGCGCGGGCGGTCTCTCGAGGGGCTCGACGACGCCGACGCGGTGCTGCTGGGCAGCGCCCCCGACGCTCCGGTACCGGTCGAGATGAACGGCGCGACCTACATGGCCGACCTCACCGGAGGCCAGAAGACCGGGCTCTTCTACGACCAGCGTCCGAACCAGGAGTTCGCCGCTCGGCTCGCGCGCGGGCAGTCGGTGCTCGACGTGTTCAGCCACGTGGGCGGCTTCGCGCTTGCCGCGCTCGCAGGCGGCGCCACCTCGGCGCTGGCGGTCGACGGCTCGGCGCCCGCGCTGGCGCTGGCCGAGGAGGGCGCCCGCCGCATGGGTGCCGACGACCGCTTCGCCATCCGCCAGGGCGACGCCTTCTCGACGCTCGACGCGCTCGGGCAGGAGAACGCCCGCTTCGGCGTGGTGATCTGCGACCCGCCCGCCTTCGCGCCGTCCAAGCCCGCGCTCGACGCCGGCCTGCGCGCCTACGAGAAGGTGGCGCGGCTCTCGGCGCCGCTGGTGGCCGAGGGCGGCTACCTCGTGCTTTGCTCCTGCTCGCACGCCGCCGATCTCTCGAGCTTCACCGGCGCCTGCCTGCGCGGCATCGGCCGGGCCGGCCGTCGCGCGCAGCTGCTGCGCACCGGTTTTGCCGGGCCGGACCATCCGCTGATGCCGCAACTGGCCGAGTCAGGCTATCTCAAGGCGCTGGCGTTCCGGCTGTGAAGGTCCTGCTCGACACCTGCGTGCTCTATCCCACGGTGATGCGGGAGGTGCTGCTGGGGGTCGCGGTGCAGGGTGTCTACGAGCCGCTCTGGTCCGAGCGGATCCTCGAGGAATGGGCGCTCGCCGCCCGCAAGCTCGGCCCCATGGGCGAGGTGCAGGCCCGGGGCGAGATCGCGCAGGTGCGCGCCGCCTGGCCCAAGGCCGAGATCCGCTTCCCGCCGTCGCTCGAGTCGCGGCTCTGGCTGCCCGATCCCGCCGACCTGCACGTGCTGGCGGCGGCGATCGCGGGCTACGCCGACGTCATCGTCACCGAAAACGCCAAGGATTTCCCGCGCGGCATCCTCGCCGAGGAGGGGCTGTCGCGGGTCGATGCCGACGGTTTCCTGCGCGGGCTCTTCGAGGCCCAGCCGGGCCGCGTGCGCGACGCCTGCGAGGCGGTGCTGGCCGAGGCGCGCCGGCTCTCGGGCGAGGACTGGACCATGCGCGGGCTGCTCAAGAAGGCGCGGCTGCCGCGTCTTGGCAAGGCCCTCGAAGCCGCCGGGTGACATCCCGCCGCACCCCGGGACGCCGGGGGCGTTCTGTCTCATTCCTGTCATGCACCGCTTCTATGCTGCGGCCGTGCCATGGCTTGCGGGACATTCTGACATGCAGGACCTTCTCCGACCGGGGATCGCGGCGGCGGGGCTCGCCGCGGAACTCTGCGAGCGGCTCGAGACGCCGCGCGACACGGTGACCTGGGAGGCGACGGTGACGCTCGCGGGCTGGGAGCCGGCGCTGCGCGGCGGCGCGGCCTTCCGGGCGCGCGCCGAGAACCTCGCCGTCTACCTCGCCTTCCGCAAGCAGGACCTGACTGCCGAGCAGGCGGCTCTCTCGGCGCTTGGCCTGTCGTCTCTGGGCCGCTCCGAGGCGCATGTGATGGCCACGCTCGACGCGGTGATCGCCACGTTGCAGGCGCTGGCGGGCGAGGCGCCGCTGGCAGGGCGCCAGCCCGTGGCAGAGGCCGCGCTGGCGCGCCATGTCCAGCACGAGCGCGACCGCATCTTCGGCGCCGATCCCTCGGGCCCCGAAACCCGCATCATGGTGACGCTGCCCTCCGAGGCGGCCGAGGATCCCGCCCTCGTGCGCGGGCTGATCGAGGCGGGCGCCACCTGCGTGCGCATCAACTGCGCCCACGACACCCCCGCCGCCTGGCGCCGCATGGCGGGCCACGCCCGCGACGCCGCCGCGGCCACCGGGCGGGATCTGCGCATCCTGATGGACCTCGCCGGGCCAAAGGTGCGCACCCTGCAGGTGCATATGCCCAAGGCCTTCCTCGAGCGGGAAAAGCGCAAGCGGGTCAAGCGGATGCGCGAGGCAGGGCGCGACCCGCTGTCGATGGGGCCGCTGCTGCTGCCCGGCGACCGTTTCCGGCTGGTGCGTGCGCTTTCGAGAGCCAAGGACCTGCCCGAGGCGACACTGAGCCACCCCGAGCTGCTGGCCCGCACCGTGACCGGCGGGCGGCTCTGGTTCGACGACGGCAAGCTTTCGGCGGTGGTGGTCGAACGCGACGACGACCACGCGCTGCTACAGGTCGAGACAGCGCGCGACGGCGGCACCCGGCTGCCGCCCGAGAAGGGCGTCAACATGCCCGGCGTCGACATGGAGATCCCGGCGCTGGCCGAGGCCGACCTCGCGGCGCTCGACACGGTGGTGACGCTGGCCGACGCGGTGGGGTTCTCGTTCGTGCAGACGCCCGACGACATCCGCGCCCTGCACGCCGCGCTCGACGCCCGGCTGCCCGAGGGCGCGCCGCGGCCGGCGGTTGTGCTCAAGATCGAGACCGAGCGCGCCATCCGCAACCTGCCGCGGCTCATCGTCATGGCGGGCGGCGCCGGACCGGTGGCGGTGATGATCGCGCGCGGTGACCTCGCGGTCGAGATCGGGCTCGCCCGGCTGGCCGAGATCCAGGAAGAGATCCTGTGGATCTGCGAGGCCGCGGGCGTGCCGGTGGTCTGGGCCACGCAGGTGCTCGAGGGGCTGGCCAAGCAGGGCAATCCCAGCCGCGCCGAGGCCACCGACGCCGCGATGGGCCAGCGCGCCGAATGCGTGATGCTCAACAAGGGCCCGCACGCCGCCGAAGCGGTGGTTTTCCTCGCCCGCATCCTGCGCCGCATGGACCGGCACCAATCCAAAAAATCCCCGCGGCTCGGTCCGCTTCGTGCCTGGCACGGGCCGCAGGATCTCTGACCGCCGCGGGGACACCTGCCGTGTCCGGGCTGCGCGCAATCGCCGCGATTTGACGCCGCGGGCCGGGGGCGGTCTTGCAGCGAAAACGGGGGGCTGCTACTCACTTTCCGTTATCCCGATCTGTTTGGTCGGGAACTGAGAAGGTGGGCCCGTGCAGACACCCCGGCTGGAAATCCGCAATATCGTGCGCCGTTTCGACGGCCGCCGCGTCGTCGATGACGTGTCCCTGACCATTCAGCCCGGCGACGTCACCTGCCTGTTGGACCCTTCGGGGTGCGGCAAGTCCACGACGCTGCGGATGATCGCGGGCGTCGACATGCAGGACGAGGGCGAGATCTACGTCGACGGCAAGCTAATCTGCGACACCGTCTTCCGGGTGCCGCCCGAGCGCCGCCAGATCGGCCTCATGTTCCAGGATTTCGCGCTGTTCCCGCACCTCTCGGTGGGCGACAACGTCGCCTTCGGCCTGCGCGACGGCAAGGCCGAGAAGCGCCGCCGCGCCGGCGAGCTGCTCGAGCGGGTGGGGCTGTCGCGCTTCATCGACGACTTTCCGCACCAGCTCTCGGGTGGCGAGCAGCAGCGCGTGGCGCTGGCCCGGGCGCTGGCGCCGCGGCCCCGGATCATGCTCATGGACGAACCGTTCTCGGGGCTGGACAACCGTCTGCGCGACGGCATCCGCGACGAGACGCTGGCGCTGCTCAAGGAAGAGGGGACCTCGGTCCTGCTGGTCACCCACGAGCCCGAGGAGGCCATGCGCATGGCCGACGAGATCGCGCTGATGCGCGGCGGCCAGATCGTGCAGCGCGGCGCGCCCTACAACATCTACAACCGCCCCGTGGACAAGGCGGCGGTGGCCTTCTTCAGCGACGTCAACGTGCTGCGCGGCACGGTCAAGGGCGCGCTCACCGAGACGCCCTTCGGGCAGTTCCTCGCGCCGGGCATTCCCGACGGCTCCGAGGTCGACATCGTCTTCCGGCCGCAGCACATCGGGCTCGATTTCGACCGCAACGGCCGTGGCCCGAACGCCACCGAACTCGCGGGCACGCCCGCGCGCGGCGTGGTCCAGCGGGCGCGGTTCATGGGGTCGGAAAGCCTCGTGGAGTACCGCATGGACTTCAACGGCGAGGTGCTGAAGGCGACGGTGCCGAACGTGTTCCTGCCCAAGCCCGGCACGCCGATGTGGCTGACCGTGCGGCGCGACCGCTGCTTCGTCTTCCCCGCCTGAGGCGCAGGTTCGGGCGCAGGTTCAGGCCAGCCACGCCAGCGACAGCAGCGACAGTACCGAGGTCCAGATGATCACCGGCGCGATGGCATCGGTGCGCACGCCGTGCAGCAGCGCCAGCGCAAAGGCCATGGCGCCGGACGGCCCCGCCGCGGTCAGGGTAAAGAGGTCGTGCCAGCGCGCGCTGACCCCGGCGGCCGCCAAGGCCACGAAGACCAGCGCCGGGAAGACCACGAGCTTCAGCGCCGAGATCGCCGCCACCACCGGTGTCGGGCGCAGGTTCTGCTGCGACAGGATCACCCCGAGTGCGAACAGCGTCAGCGGTGCGGCTCCGGCGCCGGCGAACTCTGCCGCGGTCAGCATGGGGGCGGGGATCGGCAGGGTGGCAAGGTTCATCCCCCCCCCCGCCGCGATCGAGATCAGCACCGGGTTCGACGCGATCCGCCGCGCCGCGCCGCCGATCCCCGCCGAGGGCTGCACCATGAGATCGGTGCCCACGATGAAGATCGCGAAGACCACCGAGGCGTCCCAGGCCACGATGGCAGTCACCGGCAGCGCCGCCGCCTCGCCGTAGATCAGGAACGAGATCGGCCAGATGTAGAGCAGCGAATTCACGAAGACGACCGCCATGGCCAGCAGCCACGCCTCGGGCCGCTCGCGCCGGAACAGGCGGCGGGCCATCACGTAGGCCACGGCGAAGGCCACCAGCTCGCAGAGCGCGTAGAGCCCGACCGCCGTCATTTCGAACTCGGCGAAGGGCACCGAGGCCACCAGCGGGAAGATCAGCGCCGGTTGCAGCAGGAGGAAGGCGACACGGTTCACCGCGCCCGCCTCGACCCGCGAGAAGACGCCGCGCCAGCCCAGCAGGTAGCCGAGCGCCAGCATCGAGAACACCGGCAGGATGTCGTGGGTGAGAATGTGAAGCATTTGGACCGGAATGGTATACCGGCGCACCCTGCGCGGGAACGGGGGCGGGGTCAAGCGGTGGGGGCGCCGCGGGCCACTGCCGTTTTTTGTCAGGAGTCGCGGGTAGCAATGGGGCGTCAAGACACAGGAGATTTGCCATGACGACCCCGAACCTCATCCTGCTCTACGTGAGCGATCCGGCCCGCAGCGCGGCCTTCTACGCGGACCTGCTCGGCACCGAGCCCGAGGCGGTCTTTCCCAACTACGCGGCGCTGTCCTTCGGCAACGGGCTGAGCCTCGGGCTGTGGTCCACTGCCGCGCAGGACTTCGTCTCGGGCGGCGAGGGGCACCGCTCGGAGCTTGCCTTCATGGTGCCGAGCGACGCCGAGGTCGACCGGATGCACGACGACTGGGTCGCCCGCGGCGTGAGTGTCGAGCAGGCGCCCATGCAGGCGGCCTTCGGGCGCACCTTCGTGGCGCTCGACCCCGACGGCCACCGCATCCGCGTCTGCATGCCGGACCGCTGACGCTCGGCGCCGCCGATCTTGGAACACCTGCCGATGGCCTGCGTTGCCCCTGGGAACGCAGGCCAGACGGAAGGAGAGCGCCCGCCATGTGGGACTGGATCGGATCGAACGCCTCGGCGCTGAACGTCGGGTTGAACGCGGCGATGCTCCTGATCTGGCTGGCCTACCTTCAGCTCTTCTTCGTCAGCTTCCGGCGCTCGAACCGCACGGTCATCCACATCGGGATGGCATCCGAGAGCGGCGAGGATGCGCGCTGCCTCGTCACCAACATGGGCTCGGACACGGCCTACGTGCTGGCGGTGATGGTGGGGCTCGATGACGGCGACAGGACCCGCCTCGCACCGGTGACCGACCGCGTGGAGGACGAGGATCCGATCGGCGGCGACTTCCGCGACAAGACCAACCAGGGACCCCTGCGCGGCGGCGAGGCGCTGGATATCGGCAGCCTGCGCAACATCGTCAGCCGCGCCGCCCACCAGATCGACGAGGACGTCTCGCTCGACGATTGCCGCGCGGTCGAGATCACCGTCGTGGTCGCGGAACAGCAGGCCCACCGGCTGGCGGGCGGACGCAAACGCTACGAGATCGACTGTTCCGGCGGGCGCATGCGGTTCCGGCCCGAGAACGTCCTGACCGACCAGATCCGCACCCGCCGGGACCGGCAGGCGCTGCTGTCGCGGATGAACGCCTGAGGTGGCCTAGCGCTGGCGGCGCGCCATGAAGGCCAGCCGCTCGAACAGGTGAACGTCCTGCTCGTTCTTCAGCAGCGCGCCGTGCAGACGGGGCAGGGCGTTGGCGGCGTCGCCCTTGAGGTCCTCGGCGTCGAGATCCTCGGCCAGCAGCAGCTTCAGCCAGTCGAGCACCTCGGAGGTCGAGGGCTTCTTCTTCAGCCCGGGCTGTTCGCGCAGCTCGTAGAACTGGGTGAGCGCCGCGGTCAGCAGCGCCGGCTTGATGCCGGGATGGTGGACCTCGACGATGCGGCGCAGCGTGTCGTGGTCGGGGAAACGGATGTAGTGGAAGAAGCAGCGGCGCAGGAAGGCGTCGGGCAGCTCCTTCTCGTTGTTCGAGGTGATGATGACGATGGGCCGCTGCCGCGCCCGTACCGTCTCGCCGGTCTCGTAGACGTGGAATTCCATGCGGTCGAGCTCTTGCAGGAGGTCGTTCGGGAACTCGATGTCCGCCTTGTCGATCTCGTCGATCAGCAGCACCAGCTTGCCGTCGGCCTCGAAGGCCTGCCAGAGCTTGCCCTTGCGGATGTAGTTGGAGACGTCGTGCACGCGCTCGTCGCCGAGCTGGCTGTCGCGCAGCCGGCTGACCGCGTCGTATTCGTAAAGGCCCTGCTGGGCGCGGGTGGTGGACTTGATGTTCCACTCGAGCATCGGCAGCCCCAGCGCCTCAGCCACCTGGCGCGCGAGCTCGGTCTTGCCGGTGCCGGGCTCGCCCTTGACCAGCAGCGGCCGCTCCAGCGCGATCGCGGCGTTGACCGCCATGGTCAGGTCGTCGGTGGCGACATAGGTGTCAGTGCCGTCAAAACGCATTCCAGCCTCCCTGCGGATCTCCACGATCCGGGATACGCAAGCGGCGCGGCTTCTGCAAGCAACGCCGCCGGTCCGCCGCCGTGCTGTGGCGTTCCGCACGGCCCGCGCCCGGAAAGCGGTCGCCGGGGCCGTCGAGGGGCCTGCGAGTGCGCGGCTCCTGACCCAACGTCATGCGCGTAGGGCGTCAAATGTGCGTAAAATTTAATCAGAATTGTTACCCCTGTCCGGACCCGCTCGGGCCGGGGGAAATGCCGTCTAGTGTGGGCAAAAACCCCTGTGGTCCCGGGCGGATGACCCTGTTTCGCGGTGCTCTCATACCCCTGTCGCCGCGATGCCCAAAATTTGCCCGCACGCTCCTGCATTGTGTAGTGACAACGTGTTGGCCTTGGGATAATTGCAGCCTCGCAAGGGGTGCCGGGATCGTTGAGGGGTTAACCAGTGCGATGGGCCGGCTTTTCAGAGGGAGCAGAAATGAAGCCCGAAACCTTTCTTCCGGACGACTACCGTCCCGCCGAGGACGAGCCGTTCATGAACGAGCGTCAGCTCGAGTATTTCCGCCGCAAGTTGATTGCCTGGAGAAACGACATTCTTGCCGAGAGCCGTGACACCATCGAGGCCCTGCAGGAAGCGACCCGCAACATTCCCGACGTCACCGACCGCGCAAGCGAGGAGACCGACCGCGCCATCGAGCTGCGCACGCGCGACCGCCAGCGCAAGCTCGTCGCCAAGATCGACTCCGCGCTGCGTCGCATCGACGAAGGGGAATACGGCTACTGTGAAGTGACGGGCGAACCGATTTCGCTGAAGCGTCTCGACGCACGGCCGATCGCGACGATGAGCCTCGAGGCGCAGGAGCGTCACGAGCGTCGCGAGAAGGTGCATCGCGACGACTGAGCCCATGCCGGGGGTCTTCCCGGATCGGCAGTGACGACCAAAGCGCCGGGGCGTAGGCTCCGGCGCTTTGCTTTCCCGGCGAGGCCGGGGCGGACGGCGCGTAGGAGCGCGGACTCAATGGCTCTGAACGGCAGGCGGATCGTGGTCGCAGGTGGCGGCATCGGCGGTCTTGCGGCAGCACTGGCATTCCGGCAGCGGGGCGCCGAGGTGCTGGTTCTCGAACAGGCGGAGGCGATCACCGAGGTCGGCGCCGGGATCCAGGTCAGCCCCAATGGGCTGCGGGTGATCGAGGCGCTGGGGTTGGCGCAAGGGCTGGCGGCCCGCGCCTGCAAGGCGCGCGCGGTGGTGCTGCGCGACGGGCTGAGCGGCGAGCAGGTGCTGCGGCTGGACCTCGGCCAGCTTCCCGAGGGGCAGGGCTACCAGTTCGTGCACCGTGCCGACCTCGTCGAGCTGCTGGCTGATGCCGCGCGCGAGGCCGGGGTGCGGATCCGGCTTCTGCAGAAGGTCCGTTCGGTGGTCCCCGGTCCGACGCCGTCGCTCGAGCTCTGCAACGGCGACAGCGTGGGTGGCGATCTCGTGGTGGGCGCGGACGGGCTGCATTCGGTGCTGCGCCAGGCGCTCAACGGCAGCGCCAGCGCCTTCTTCACCAAGCAGGTCGCGTGGCGCGCCATCGTCCCCAACACCTCCGCTCATCCGGCCGAGGCGCAGGTCCACATGGGGCCGGGGCGCCACATCGTCAGCTACCCGCTGCGCGACGGCAGCTCG
>NZ_JAATOS010000722.1:0-1529 GCF_011806505.1 Salipiger sp. HF18
GCAGGCGCATCCGCAGGATGCTGCCGAGAGGGGTCGCCAGATGGCGCGACCCAAATATTTGGAAGCGCGCAGAGCCTGTCTCAGACGTCTTTCGCCTCCGCTGTAGATACCAATCTCCGTTCCGCCGAGGCGTTGATCACGTTATGTTCTCATTCAAGCATCCTGAAGCGAACCACGATGAGGCCATATGACCCGACGCGAGCTACCTCCCCGCCTGCAGCCCGACGAGCCTCCCAACGCTGAGTTCGCCGACGACACGCTCTATCTTCATTTCGATGGGGTTGCCCGAGCGAAGGCTTGGAAGATTGCGGATTACGGCGACGACGGAGCGCTCGACGTGGCACAAATGCGGGAGATCAAGGAACGCTTCGATCTGGAGGCCCCGCTCGTCGTCGAGTTATCGCGGCAGATCGGTTACTGCCTGGACCGAGACACCTACGCCAATTTCATCGACGTCGTGCGTAGCAAGGCGAGCAAACAGGGTGGTACCAAGCTCAGGAACACGCTTCGGTTCGCCAAAGCGTGCGACGACCCCATCAAGGTTCTTCGCGAGGGGCTCCAGGTACTCGAGAGCCGCTTTGGCACATTGCCGGCCAGCCGCCCGGAGCTGGACCAGGCCAAAGAGCTCTTGCAAGCCCCCGTACCCGACCCTGCCGAGGTGATTGGCCTCCTCAAGTCGATCGCGAAGGTACCCGGCGCTGCGTACGACCTGTCGCCAAAGGATATGCGCACCGTAGTTGACCGGCGCCGCAATGACGTCGTCGCCGAGTGCGCGCGGATCTGGAAGCAAGCCGGGCGCAAGGCGAGTTTCAGCACCGATGCGACCAAAGCCGTGGAGGGCCAGATCTACGGACCCTTCGTCGATTTCATATGCTGCGTCGTTGTCATGGTGACCGAAGACGGCGCCGGCTTCGCCGGAAGGACGTTGCGCAAGAGTATCGAGCACGCCAGGCGCATGGAGGACGAGCAGGACCTCGACGTCATTCGAGCATCCGAACCAGAGGTCGGCACCCAAAAATAGCGAACCAGTGCACTTCGACGTGTCCTGGCGTGCTCGGGCAAGGTCACCCCATGACCTCCGCGCCCGACAGCCCCCACCAGCCTCCAGCAGAGCTCGATCGCATCAAGGATGTTGCGCTCGCACTTGCCCGCCTTCTTGGCGAGGCGGCGGCGTTGGATGCGGATGTATCCCCTTACGACTCCGAGGAGACCAGTCCCAATGCCCCCGACCAGTAAGACCCAGCAACCTGTGCGCCTCAAAACGGTGAAGGAGGTCGCGCTCGAAGACAAAGTGTCCGAGAAGACGATCCGCCGCGCCATCGCCGCCGGCCTTCTCGACGTGATCCGTGTGGGTGCTGATCGACACGTAAATCATCACGCATAGGCAGAGCTAACCGACACACGTGGGCGTAGAAACCCATCAGGGCTTTTCAAGACAGATGACACTCGCTTTGAGTGGGCTGACGCTTGCTACGACGAAGGCTGGGATAGCAAAGGCGCGAAGCGCGGAGACATCAACTATCGCAGCG
>NZ_JAATOS010000723.1:0-1525 GCF_011806505.1 Salipiger sp. HF18
CTCAGCATCTTGAGCCGCGAGATCATCGGGAAGGTCTCGACCAGCGCGCGCACCGTCTCCTCGACATGCTGGAAGCTGCCGCGCTGCGCGTAGTTGATGTAGCCGTCGGTGCCGCCGCCGATCACCATCTCGCCCTTGTCGGACTGGCTCATGTAGCCGTGTACCGTGTTGGCCATCACCACCACGTCCATGCAGGGCTTGATCGGCTCCGACACCAGCGCCTGAAGCGCCACCGACTCGAGCGGCAGCCGGAAGCCCGCCTTCTCGGCCATGACGCCGGAATGTCCCGCCACCACGATGCCCAGCTTGCCGCAGCGGATCTCGCCCAGCGAGGTCTCGACCCCGGTGACCTTGCCCGCCTCCTGGCGCACCGCGGTCACCTCGCAGTTCTGCAGGATATCCATGCCCATGTCCGAGCAGGCGCGCGCGTAGCCCCAGGCCACCGCATCGTGACGCGCCGTGCCGCCGCGCGGCTGCCAGAGCGCGCCCAGCACCGGGTAGCGCGGGCCGTCGATGTTCATGATCGGGCACAGCCGCTTGACCTCGCGCGGCGAGATCATCTCGGTATCGATGCCCTGTAACCTATTGGCGTGCACGGTGCGCTGGTAGCCGCGCAGCTCGTGCTCGGTCTGCGCCAGCATCATCACCCCGCGCGGGCTGAACATCACATTGTAGTTCAGATCCTGGCTCAGCCCCTCGTAGAGCGAGCGCGCCTTCTCATAGAGCGCCGCCGAGGGATCCTGCAGGTAGTTCGACCGGATGATGGTGGTGTTGCGGCCGGTGTTGCCGCCGCCGAGCCAGCCCTTCTCGAGGATCGCGACATTGGTGATGCCGAAATTCTTCCCGAGGTAATAGGCCGTGGCAAGCCCGTGGCCGCCGGCCCCGACGATCACCACGTCGTACTGCGCCCGTGGCGTCGGCTTGCCCCAGGCGCGCCCCCATCCGGTGTGGTCGCGGGCCGCCTCTCGGGCGATGGCAAATGCGGAGTAACGTTTCATCTTGCCTCGAATCCGGGACGGGACCTGTCCGCCTCCGGCCTGACCTCAGCACGACCGCCCCGAGACCGCAACCGTCACGACCGCCCCGGCGCACCGCCCCCGGACGATGCGCCGCGCACGGCGGGGCTTTTTTCCGCGGCTCTCCGCCTATACATGGGGCGGGAAACCGGACGGAGTGGACATGACGGTCTTCTGGATCATCGCGGGGGCGACGGCGCTCCTCGTTGCGGCGCTGCTGGTGGCGGCGCTTCTGCGCGGACGGCGCGAAACCGGGCCCGCCGAGGCCTGGGACCTGCAGGTCTACCGCGACCAGCTGCGCGAGATCGAGCGCGACGCCGCCCGCGGCGCCATCGCCCCGGACGAGGCCGAACGGCTCAAGACCGAAGTCTCGCGCCGAATCCTCGCCGCCGATGCGAAGATCCGCGGCGGCAAGCCCGCCGCCCCCCGCGCCTCCGGCCCCGCCATGGTCATGGGCACGCTGATCGTGCTGGTGCTGCTCGGCGGCGGCATGGGGCTCTACTGGCAGC
>NZ_JAATOS010000724.1:0-1522 GCF_011806505.1 Salipiger sp. HF18
CGACCGCGACGTGGCCCATCGGCATGCCGCCGGTGCCCGCGAAGGCCATGACCGAACCCACGACGGGCTCGGCGCCACGGTCGTAGAGCCCCTTGGCCTTGCCCCACCAGGTGTTGGCGTTGCCCCGGATCTCGACACCGCTGGCGTTGCGGGCGAAGGGCACGCACCAGACGCGCTTGCCGGCGTTCTGGAGTTCCTTCACCTCGCGCAATGCCATGGCGCGACGATCGAGGTCGATGCCGGCGGAGGACGCATAGGTGATGTCAGGCGACTTGGTCGAGCAGGCCGCAGTGGCCAGCAGCAAAGCACAGAGTACCGGCAGGCAAAGGCCAGCCTTGCGGACACGGGTCACGCGCATATTGTCCCTCGAAAGTCTATTCTGCCCTGCCCCGTTGTTGCCGGAGCTGACACAGACTTTTGACCATTCGTTTACCAATGCAAAGAGGGTCGTGTTGGAACCGGCAGAAATCCGCCAATCCCCTTGATCTGGATGTCAGATTGCAATGCGGGCGGATCAGGAATGCTCTTCCGCCGCGGTCGCGGCGAGCGCCCGGTTGTAGGCCTTGAGCGCATCGACGTGGAAGAGCGCGCCCTGCAGCACCGGGGACTGGTCCTCGCCCTCGAGCGTCACCACCGGCAGGAAGGCGACCCCGGACTTGTCGAAGCGCGGCAGCGCGGTCTCGAGCGTGGCGGATTGCGGCACGTAGAGCCCCTGCGCGATCATCCGGTGGCAAGCCTCCTCGTCGGCGGCGCCCTCGGTGCCGGGCCGGCGCATGACGCCGGTGACGCGGAACATCGCCAGCAGGTAGGCCTGCGGGCCGGCCGCGAGGTGGACGTGGCGCCGCTCGAGCTGGGTGAGGAAGAAGCTGCGGTGCACGAGCCGCGAGGCGAGCGCGGTGGACATCGAGACCGACACCATCACCGCAAGCCCGGTCTGCCAGTCGCCGGTGAGCTCGAAGACGATGAGCGTGGTCGAGATCGGCGCGCCCAGCACCGCCGCCGCCACCGCCCCCATGCCCGCCAGCGCGTAGAGCGTGAAGGCCGAGCTCTGCTCGGGGAAGATGCCGGTGGCGATATGGGCGAAGGTGAGCCCGGTCAGCGCCCCCACCATGAGCGAGGGCGAGAACACCCCGCCGCCCATGCGTCCGGCCATGGTGATCGAGACCGCGGCGACCTTGACGGCGGTGAAGACGAAGGCCTGCGTGAGCCCGAGATTGCCGGTCAGCGCCCGCGACGTGGTCTCGTAGCCCACGCCGATGATATGCGGAAACCGGATCGCCAGCGCCCCCAGAAGCAGCCCCGCCACCGCCGGTCGCAGCCAGTGCGGCAGGCCGAGGCGCTTCTGGATGCGGCCCCCGAAATCGTCCGACCAGAAGATCGCCCGCATCATCAGCGCCGCCACCAGCCCGCAGACCAGCCCCATCAGGAAGAAGGCGGGCAGCTCGAGGTAGAACTCGACGGTGGTGGTGCCGGGCAGCAGGAACTCGGTCACGTCACCGAAGGCCAGCCGGTTGATCACCGT
>NZ_JAATOS010000725.1:0-1521 GCF_011806505.1 Salipiger sp. HF18
ATCCTGATCAGACTCGGACCTCTCCGAAGGTCCACGCTCCTACACCACGCGCGGGGGCACTATCGGGTCCGAAAGACATAGGTGATCAATCCATCGAGAAACCGGTCACCGTGTTTGCGCCAGAAAGACATGTCTTCAGCCTCCGGATCAGCCAATATTCACGATGAACTGACCGCTGCGCGCAGCCAGTTTGCCATTTTTCACAATGAAACACTCGATGCTGTGCTGGCCCCGATAGAGGGTGCTCTCAGAATGGGTCAGACCACCTCGGACCGCCGCGTCCGGGCTAATGTCCCCACGTAAGCAATCGGCATCCTCGGCTTCCCGCCCGGTGTTCACGACCTGCCAATAGACCTTGAAACGCCCGGTCACCGTCGTGTCCGCCTCGAAGCGCAGGCTACAATTTCTGGGAAGCGGCGCGCCGTTGCTCACGAAGCTCTGCGGCCTGAAACCCTGCTGCGTAAAGGTCGCGGCGCCAATATTCACGCGACCTTCCGCAGCCTGCGGCCATCGCGGCTTTCGCATATAGGCGGGCGTAAGGAGAAGATTGGCTGCACGGACCAGCCGCGCGGTAGTACCCGGTTTTTTGGCCGGTTTGCGATGCCCCAGTGCTCGTTCGACCAGACCCTGCCCCATGCGTTCGCTGAGGACAGCACCGACGCCGTCTGCGGTGAGCGCCTGATGTGCCGATGCGAAATCACCGCGGGCCTGCTGAAGCCACTCATGGAATGCATCCCGGCGCTCAGAGTGCTTTTCCCACTTGTCAGCAAAGTTCTCTTCGGGGTCGGCTGGATTTTCGACCCAGTCCACGCCATTGCGACGGGTGATATACCGGTCCATCCCGTGAAGGATCGAGAACAGCGCATCGGAGAGGCGTTCTTCCTGGTTATAGGCATGTGCGGCAAGGGTGGTGATCAGGATGGAGATCGGCTTGTCATCAGGCCGGTCGCTGAACATCAAATCGCGATGGCGTTTCAGGATCTGGATAGCGCCTTGCAGAGGGGTACGCACCCGCCAAGTCGGAACATCCTCAACGCTGGCCTGCATCCTGCGTGCCTCGGTTAGAGCACGACTTCTGAACGCCTGGCCCATCCGATCGCGAAACCAGAGCGCATAGCCTTTGGGGTTGCTGCGCGGCCATCGGCCGCCAGCCTGCCGGAAGCCGTCGTGCTCCTTGTCTGTAATCGCGAGCGCAGTCACCCCCAGTCGGGCAAGTGCGGGGCCTGCTTCACTCAGATAGCGCCGCTTCTCAAAATCGGGCACCGCAGGCAGGATATCCATGTGAAACTGTGCGCCGTCTGCGTAGACCAGGGTCCAGCAGCGGCGCCCGTCTTCGGGTTTGCTCATGCCATATCGCCGGGCATAGGCTTTGACTTCGACGCCAACGCGACGTTTCAGCTCTGCCTGGGTCAGTGCCGACTTCTCGTAATCAAGGCGGCAGACCATATCGATGTCATAGTCCTCTTCGTCTGACGCCGGCCGTATTGCAGTCCCCAGACGAAATGAACCCTGCACATACAC
>NZ_JAATOS010000726.1:0-1520 GCF_011806505.1 Salipiger sp. HF18
AGCGTCTGCGCCGGCGAGGTGTCGCCGAAAAGCGTCTCTTCCTCGTCGAAGGACGGCAGCACGATGTCGGCGGTGCGCGCGCCCATCATCAGGCCTGCCTTCATCGCCTCGACGCTCTCCCAGAGCGCCGGGCGCAGGTTGGTGTCGAACGAGACGATGGCGCCCTTGCTGCGGGCCCGTGCCAGCGCGCCGCAGAAGAACTCGCGGCTTTTCGGCGGCAGGATCGCCAGCGTGATCGCCGAGAAGTGGATCATGTCGCGGCCCTTGAGCGCGCTGTCGAGCCACTTCAGGTCCTCGGCCATGCGCTTGGCAGCCGACTGGCCGCGCCAGTACGAGAAGCTGCGCTCTCCCGCGGCGTTCAGCGAGATCATGTAGAGCCCCACCGTCGCGTCATCGAGCCGCCGCACCGGCGCGGTGTCGACGCCTTCGCCTTCCATGAACGCCAGCATCTCGTCGCTGATCGCGTCCTTGCCGACGCAGGTGGCGTAGCCCACCGACCAGTCCGCCGGCAGCAGGCGCCGCGCGTACCACGCGGTGTTGAACGTGTCGCCCGCGAAGCCGCGCCGGAACAGCCCTTCGCCAGCCCCGGAGAGTTCCACCATGCATTCGCCAAGGGCCAGAAACTGCGCCATTGCCTTCTCCAAACTGATCAGTCGTTCGCCGGCAACAGCTTGCCGGGGTTGAGGATAGCCTGCGGATCGAACGCTGTCTTCACCCGCCGCATCCAGTCGAGTGCTGCGCCATGTTCCGCCGCCATGTATTTCTGCTTGCCAAGGCCGATGCCGTGTTCGCCGCTCACGGTGCCGCCAAGCCGCAGCGCCGTTTCCGCCAGCACGCCGGAAAACGCAAGCACCGCCTCGACCTCGGCCGGGGCGGCGGGATCGAAGCGCATGCCGCAGTGAAAGTTGCCATCACCCACGTGGCCCACGATGGTGGCGAGGATGCCGCGCGCCCGGGCCTCGGCCTGCGCGACCGAAACCGCCTCGGCCAGCCGCGAGATCGGCACGCAGACGTCGGTCGAATAGGTCTTGCGCCCGGGACGCGGGTCGAGCGCGCCGATGGCGGGCAGGGCACCGTGGCGCAGCGACCAGAGCGCGCTGCGCTCCTCGGTGGTCTCGGCATCCTTCCAGCCTCCGGCGCCCGCGTCCTCGGCGATCTCGCGGAACATCGCCACCTGTTCGCGCACCGCGCCGGGGCCGCCGTGGAACTCGAGGAAGAGGTGCGGCTTCTCGGGCAGGCCGATGCCGCTGTGCAGGTTGAAGCCGCGCACCATCATCTCGTCCACCAGCTCGATCCGCGCCATGGGGATGCCGCTCTGGATGGTGAGGATCACGCAGTCGACCGCTGCCGCCACGCTGTCGAAATGGCAGGTCGCCGCGGCCACCGCCTCGGGCAGGCCGTGCAGCTTGAGTGTGAGCTCGGTGATCAGCCCCAGCGTGCCCTCGGAGCCCACCAGCAGGTGGGTAAGGTCGTAGCCCGCCGAGGACTTGCGCGCGGCCGTGCCGGTGCGGATGAGGCTG
>NZ_JAATOS010000727.1:0-1514 GCF_011806505.1 Salipiger sp. HF18
GTCCATGCTCATGGATCTCTTCGTCGAGAGCCTCAACGTGCCGGTCCGCCGTGTGCACTTCCACGCCTTCATGCAGGAGATGCAGGCCGAACTGCACCGGCTGCGCGGCGAGGGCGTCGAGGATCCGGTCAAGCCGATGGCCAAGGCCGTCAGCGACGCGGTCAAGGTGCTGGCCTTCGACGAGATGCAGATCACCGACATCGCCGACGCAATGCTGGTCGGGCGGCTGTTCGAACAGCTGTTCCAGGCGGGCACCGTGGTGGTGACCACCTCGAACCGGGTGCCCGACGATCTCTACAAGGACGGGCTCAACCGGCAGCTCTTCCTGCCCTTCATCGCGCTGATCAAGGACAAGCTCGTGGTGCGCGAACTGGCGTCCGAACGCGACCACCGGCAGGACCGGCTGAAGGGGGCCAAGGTTTACTTCACCCCCATCGACAACACCGCCCGGGCCGAGATCAACCGGGTCTGGCAAGAGCTCACCCACGGTGTCGAAGAACCGCTGGTGCTGCACGTCAAGGGCCGCAAGCTCGAGCTGCCGCGCTACCACAACGGGGTGGCGCGGGCGTCGTTCTACGACCTCTGCGGACAGATGCTCGGGCCGGGCGACTACCTCGCCATCGCCGACGCGCTGCGCCTGCTGGTGCTCGAGAACATCCCCCGGCTGGGGCGCAACAACTTCAACGAGGCCAAGCGCTTCGTGATCCTGATCGACGCGCTCTACGAGGCCAGGGTGAAGCTGATCGTCAGCGCCATGGACGAACCCGAGAGCCTCTACATCGAGGGCTCCGGCGCCTTCGAGTTCGAGCGCACCGCCAGCCGCCTGCGCGAGATGCAGGACGCGAGCTGGGGCCACCCGCCCAACTGAGGGCCATGCGCCTTTGGCAAAGCCGCCGAAGGCCCCCGGCGACGGGGCAAAAAAAGAGGGTCCCGTGGGACCCTCCAGGCTGCTCGAGTTTACAGTTGCCTGCTTATTGAATGGTCGTAGCGAGTGACGGCCAGCCTGCCGAGATCGAGGCGAGGCCCATCCTGATATTCCACTGTCCGGGAGAAAGCGTTCGGCAGCGCGGGTCAAACCCTGCCCCGGTCCGGCCCGCAGAACCCCTGCGCGCTGGATCGGTATCCGTCGCCATCATCTGTCCCCCAAGGCCCGCGTCGCTGTTGATTGTTTGTGCCTGTGTCCGACGCGCGTCTTGCAAATGACGATAGGCCAAACTGTGGTAAAGCGTCAACATCTAGTGATGCATGCCAGCCCTATGACTTGCACTTTTCACAACCGCAAGACATAGGCCGCCAGAATCGCCTCTTTGAAAGGCGTGCTTACACGGGCTCAGCCGTTCTCGCGCAGGATGCTCCCCGCAAGGTAGAGCGAGCCGCAGATCAGCACCCGTGCTTCGGGCTCCTGCGCCACGATCTCGGCCAGCGCTTGGGTCACCGACCCGGCCTCGCCCGCACGCAGCCCGACCGAGGCCGCAACCCGCGCGGTCTCGTCCGCCGGAAGCGTGTTGGCCTCA
>NZ_JAATOS010000728.1:0-1513 GCF_011806505.1 Salipiger sp. HF18
CGGGCATCGACGAGGCGCGGCCGGGCGTGCGGGTCAGCACCACCGACTGCGCGATGCCGGGCAGGGTGAGCTCGGTCCCGAGCGCCGCGGCCGCGGCGGCAAAGGCGGGCACGCCGGGGGTGACCGAGACCGGGATGCCGAGGTCGCGCAGGCGGCGCATCTGCTCGCCCATGGCCGACCAGACCGAGAGATCGCCCGAATGCAGCCGCGCCACGTCGTGACCCTCCTCGTGGGCGGTGCGGATCTCGGCGACGATGGCGTCGAGGTCCATGGGCGCGGTGTTCACGATGCGCGCGCCGGGCGGGCAATGCGCGAGGATCGCCTCGGGCACCAGCGAGCCGGCATAGAGACAGACCGGGCAGGCGGCGATGATGTCGCGCCCGCGCAGGGTCAGCAGGTCCGGAGCGCCGGGGCCGGCGCCAATGAAGTGAACGGTCATGGGTCTTGTCCTTCTTCCGGCGGGGTGCCGGGCGTCAAGCTGGAAAGGGTGGCGAGCGCGCAGCTTGCCATGCGGTCGGGCGACAGGCTGCGCGGGGCCAGCAGGCGCGCACCGGGGCCGGCGGCGGCCAGTGCTGCGGCCTCGGCCACCGAGCCGGTGCCGCGCGCCGCGTGCGAGGCCGCCGAGTTCGTGAGCGTCGCCTGCCGGGTGAGTGCCTCGGGGGCGATGCCCCGCACCGGCAGGCCGAGCTCTGCGGCAAGGGCGGTGAAGGCGGGCGTCGCGGCCTTGTCTCCGGCGGGGGCGAGCAGCGCCGCGCCGCCGCCCGCCTGCGCCTAGGCCCCGCGCAGGCTGTCCGCGGTGGCGGTGGCGCGGAATCCGAAGCCCGCGACGATCACAGCCGGTGGCTCCACTGGGTGATCGGCCAGCCTGCCTTCCAGCCGCGCTTCGGCCCGATCGGGGCAATGGTGGACAGCTCAATGCGCAGCAGCGACCCGCCGAGCCGCGCCTGCGCCTCGGTCAGCAGCGCCTCGGTCTCGAGCGTCACCGCGTTGGCCACGAGCCGGGTGCCATTGGGCAGGGTCGCGAGCAGGTCGAGCAGGTCGGGCGTCAGCCCGCCGCCCACGAAGACCGCATCGGGCGACGCCAGCCCGTCAAGCGCCTCGGGGGCCTTGCCCTCGATCACGCGCAGCCGGTCGACGCCCAGCCGGGCGGCGTTGCGGGCGATGCGCGCGGCGCGGTCGGCGCGGGGCTCGATGGCGGTGGCGGCAAGGCTCGGGTCCGATAGCAGCCACTCGATGCCGACGGCGCCCGAGCCGCCGCCGATGTCCCAGAGTGTCTCACCCGGGCGCGGGGCCAGCGCCGCGAGGGTCAGCGCCCGGACCGGGGCGCGGGTGATCTGGCCGTCGGTCTCGAACCAGTCGTCGGGACGCCCGGGCGTCAGCGGCAGCGCCACCCCGTCGCCCGCCACCTCGAGCGCTACGCAGACCGGGTGCGCGAAGGCGCGCTCGGGCAGCGCGTCGGCGCGGCAGGGCGTGAGGCGCTCGCGGGGGCCGCCGAGGGCCTCCATCACCGTAA
>NZ_JAATOS010000729.1:0-1505 GCF_011806505.1 Salipiger sp. HF18
GGCCCTTGCGGTGCTTGCCGCGGGGCTCGCCGCGCCAGTCGCGGTAGCCGACGGTCAGGGTGTCCTCGTCCATCATCGCGGCCTGGATGCGCGGCCACGGGCAGGCATAGATGCAGATCTGCTCGCGTGCGAAGCCGCCGAAGGCGAAGGTGGTGCCGGTGAGGACCAGCATGGTGGTGTAGGCCACCGGGTGGGCCTGGCCGGTCACCAGGTCGACCGCCAGCGTCGGCGCGTCGGTGAAATAGAAGATCCACGCGCCGCCGGTGGCCAGTGCGATCAAGAACCAGACCAGCCACTTGGTGACCCGGAGCCGCAGCTTCCGGACGTCCCACTTCTTCTGCCGGTGCAGCCGCAGGCGGGCGTTGCGGTCGCCCTCGATCCAGCGCTCGACGAGGATGAAGAGGTCGGTCCAGACCGTCTGCGGGCAGGCGTAGCCGCACCACACCCGGCCGAGCGCCGAGGTGAAGAGGAAGAGCCCGAGCCCGGCCATCACCAGAAGCCCCGCCACGAAGTAGAACTCGTGCGGCCAAATCTCGATGAAGAAGAAGAAGAACCGGCGACCGGCGAGGTCGAGCAGCACGGCCTGGTCGGGAAGCTCCGGGCCGCGGTCCCAGCGCAGCCATGGGGTGATGTAGTAGATGCCCAGCATCACCGCCATGAGCCACCATTTCAGGTTGCGGAACTTTCCGCTCACCCGCCTCGGGAAGATCGGCTCCCGTGCTTCGTAGAGAGAGGGGGCGGTTTGATTGGTATCAGCCACGGTGAATCGCTCCGGAGTGATTTTGCCTGTCGGAGGCCCTTCTCGCGCCGGGTTGTCCCCTCAGCCTTGATATGCATCAAATATTACATCTTCGATGAAGCTTTCGCAGCCTCTCTGCGCAGCCACGATACGAAGTGTCGCAGGGGCGGGCGGGCGATTCCAGGCCGCGTGACCAGCCAGTAGCCCTTGTCCCGGCTGTCCTCGAAGAGCAGCCGCAGGCGGCCGGCCTGCACGTCGGGTTCGACGAAGAGCCGCGCGGTGATGGCGATGCCCTGACCCTGCCGGGCGGCCTCGATCATCAGGTTGCCGGGCAGGGCGGTCATGCCGCGGCTGCGGTCGTGGTCGACGCCGTGCTCGGTCAGCCAGTCGGTGGCCTCGTTGGTGCCAAACTCCTGCAACCACGGGAAGGTCCTCAGGTCGGCGGCGTCCCTGATCTCGACATCTCCCACCAGCGACGAGGCTGCGACCACGACGATGGGCGAACGCACCAGAAGCTGGCTGTCGAGCCCGTGCCACGCGCCGTCGCCGTAGCGGATTGCCACGTCGAGCCCGCCGGGGGACAGCGTCCGGATGTTGGCCGAGGGGTCGATGGTCAGGCTGATCTCGGGATGATCGGCGCGGAACTCGGGCAGGCGCGGCATCAGCCACGTGGCCGCGAAACCGGGCGTGGCCGAGATTTCCAGCGGCCGGTCGGCATCGCGACCTGTCAGTTCCTCCACCATATGGACCATCATGCCAAAGCCCT
>NZ_JAATOS010000730.1:0-1505 GCF_011806505.1 Salipiger sp. HF18
ACAGCACGCGCGTCACCCTTCTGCCTGTGTTCGACGAATAGCTAGACATCGAGACGTTGAAGAAAGGTTAACGGCCGGTAACCGACTTGGCGAGGCAAAACCGGTTTCCCTTGGCGGCCCGGGGCATTAAGAACGCCCGCACGTGGGACGCGAGAGGTCGGGATGGCTCTGGACGAGACGGATTTCACGGTGCGGCTGGCGCGCGACGAGGACGACATCGTGGCGGCGCAGCGGCTGCGGTACGAGGTCTTCGTAGAAGAGCTCGGCGGCTCCGGCGCGATGGTCGATCACGCGCGCCGGCTCGAACGCGACCGCTTCGACCCGTTCTTCGACCACCTGATCCTCACCGACGCCAAGCGTGACGGCGCCGTGGTGGGCGTCTACCGCCTGCTGCGCGACGACCAGGCCAGAGCCGCCGGCCAGTTCTATTCCGAGGACGAATACGATCTCACGCCGCTGCGCGCCTCCGGGCGTCGCCTTCTGGAACTCGGCCGGTCCTGCCTGCACCCGGACTACCGGGGCGGCACCGCGATGATGCACCTCTGGGGCGCGCTTGCCGATTACGTCTGCGCGCATGGCATCGAGGTGCTGTTCGGCACCGCCTCCTTCCACGGCACCGACGTGGCGAAGCTGGCCGAGCCTCTGTCGCTGCTGCACCACCGGCATCTTGCGCCCGAGCCGCTGCGGGTGCGCTCGCGGCGGTTCCAGAGCATGGACCTGGTGCCCGAAGCCGAGATCGATCGGCGCCGCGCGATGCTCGAAGTGCCGGCGCTGATCAAGGGCTACCTGCGGCTTGGCGGCACCGTGGGCGAGGGCGCCTTCGTCGACCACGCCTTCAACACCACCGACATCTGCCTGATCATGGACACCGCTCGGCTCAACGCCAAGGCGGCGGGGATCTACACCCGGGGGCGGGAATGAGCAGCCCGACCTGGTACGGCGACGAGCCCGAGGCTCCGCCGCTCGGTGCCGGGGACTGGGTCCGCGTGGTCTGGCGCGCGACGCTGGTGGTCTTCACCATGGCGCTCGGGCTGGTGGCGATGCTGCTGGTGCGGCTCTTCGAGCAGCCGCTCTGCGGGATGCGCCGGCCGGTCTCGCCCGGGATCAGCCGGATCGTCTTCCGCAGCTGTTGTACCGTCCTCGGCATTGCCGTGAAGCCGACCGGCCCGCGGCTCGAGGGGCCGGGGGCGCTGGTCGCGAACCATTGCTCGTGGTTCGACATCGTTGCGCTCAACGCGCGGCGCGACGTCTATTTCGTCGCCAAGTCCGAGGTCTCGCGCTGGCCGGTCATCGGCTGGCTGGCGCGGCTGGTGGGCACCGTCTTCATCACCCGCGACCCGCGCGCTGCCGCCGAGCAGAAGGCGGTCTTCGAAGAACGGCTGCTGCATGGTCACCGGCTGCTGTTCTTTCCCGAGGGCACCTCGACCGACGGGATGCGCATCCTGCCCTTCAAGTCGACGCTTTTCGCGGCCTTCTTCAGCCACGAGCTCAAGCACGAGATGCAG
>NZ_JAATOS010000731.1:0-1501 GCF_011806505.1 Salipiger sp. HF18
GTCACTGGGAAGCTGGTCAAGGCTCTCCGCTCGGCTGAGGACGACCTCGAACGCTTCGAGTGCTTCGGGTCCATAACCTTCAAGGCTACCTCGCCTGCGCGGCGCAGTTGGTCGCGGGTCTTGCCGGGATCGAGGAAGAGTTCCCCCTGTCGCCCGCCGCGACGGGCGACATCTACGGCGCCGGGGACGTGCCCGAGGTGCCCTCGACCCTGCACGAGGCGACCGCGATCTTCCGCTAGTCGAAGATGCTGCGCACGGCGTTGGGCGGGCCGGTCGTCGACCACTACACGAGGGCGGCCGAGGTGGAGCGGGAGGACTACGACCGCGTTGTCGCCGACTACGAGCTGCGGCGCGGGTTCGAGAAGGCCTGAGAGGCTGAGGCTGAGGCTGAGCTCCCGGCCGGCGGGATCGAAGTCAGGTCCGATGTCCCGAACGGCGCGTGGGCTGCCCGCGCCGGAGGGCACCGCCGCCGCCACTGTCCCCGGGCAAACTACACCCAATCTTAGGCCACGCCGGTCACACAGCACCGCCCCCACCACAGGCCCACCTGCGCCCCCGACGGACAAGACCCGCCGGGGGCCGGAAGGCGGAGGCTCAGGCGCGCGGGCCGATGGTGGTGGTCAGCGAGCCCAGCCCTTCGACCGAGACCGTGCAGACATCGCCCGGCACCAGCTTGCCGACGCCCGCGGGGGTGCCGGTCATGATCAGATCGCCCGGCTGCAGGGTCATGGTCTGCGACAGGATCGAGATCACCTCGGGCACCGTCCAGATCATCTCGGCGAGATCGCCGCGCTGCTTCTCCTCGCCGTTCACCTCGAGCCTGATCGCGCCCTCGGTCGGATGGCCGACCTCGGAGACCGGGTGCACCGGCCCCACGACGGCGGAATTGTCGAAGCCCTTGGCGAAATCCCACGGGCGCGACAGCTCCTTCGCCGCGTTCTGCAGGTCGCGGCGGGTCAGGTCGTTGCCCAGCGCGTAACCCCAGACGTGGCCCAGCGCCTCGGCCTCGGGAATGTCGGCGCCGCCGCTGCCGATGGCGACGACGAGCTCGGCCTCGTAGTGCAGGTTCCCGGTCTGCGGCGGATACGGGATCACCGCGCCGTCCTCGACCACCGCGTCGCAGGGCTTGGTGAAGAAGAACGGCGGCTCGCGGTCGGGATCGCGGCCCATCTCGCGGGCGTGCGCGGCATAGTTGCGGCCGACGCAGAAGATGCGCCGCACGGGGAAGCGGTCGTCGCTTCCGGCGACGGTAACGGAGGGGGTGTCCATCGGGGGCACAACGTAGGCCATGCGGGCTCCTTTGCTGGGTCTGCGGTGTCGGCGGCCGCGATCCGGGGTCGCGGTTCTCGTCTCTTTGCACAGGCTTAAGGCCATCCGGCAGCGGGAAGCCAGCCCCTTCGGGCGCGCGCATTGACACCTCGCGGGAAACCGCGCTTGATCCGGGCTCAGGGACAGGCGGCGCTGAAGGATGTGCCGGCACAAAGGCAAGGACGGAACATGA